>CAYRIP010000020.1:0-11480 GCA_964424395.1 uncultured archaeon
TCCGAACTTGAGCTCGTGGAGGGAGACATACAGAGCCATGTCAGGGGTATGATTGCAGATGCCTCAACCACAAGCAGCGTTGCGAGGGTCATGCCCGGGACCGATATAAAGGCTGAGGACCTAGAGACGGCTGGAATAGAGTTCGGGTCGATGCAGGACTGCTCCAAAACCCTTGGGACGACGCCTGAGAAATACCTCTGTGCCAGGCACGTGGGCGATTTCGTCTATCCGGTCAAGGTGTCGGTGAAGACCTGATCGGCAGGAAATGATATGAGAAGGAATAAAGCGCAGATAAGCCTTGCGGGGATGATAATCATAGGGATAGCTATCCTTGCTGTCCTGTATCTTGTTCAGGTAAGATGGGTCCAGAAGGCCTTTTCGGTACGCGCGGAGGCTGAGATATTGATTACAGTAAACGACGCTAAGCTTGCGTCAATTCTTAAGTCCAAGACGGGAGACGTAAGCGTCATGGACTTTCTGATCTGCGAGCTGGAGGCTCCGGGGACGTGCGGTGATGGCGGATCCGTGTCAGAGATGGCTGACAAGATGGATGTGGCGTTCATAATCTATGACGATGATGATAACGAAAGGAAGGTCTATGGCATCAGGGATTATGGGAGAGTCATACGGGTATCCATGCCCCTTCGGGACGGCAGAGAACCGATGATAGGATACAGGTCGGGAAAGCTATCCGTGAACGCATAGGGCATGAATCGACCAGCATAAGGACAGGCGAATGTTAGGAAATATCGCAATGGGAAGGAAAGTTGGGATGGCAAACGTTTTGCTGTCAACGGCACTAGTGATAATGTGCATAATATCACTCTCATTCATCACGACGAACCTGTCCGCGCAACCCAAAAGGGACGTCGTCGAGATCGCGATAAACAACAACGTATATCCAATCAGGGATTCTTTGGAGGTTACAAAGCTTGATATCGACAAGTGGGCGGGATATTCCATACATCAGGCATTGTATGAGAACGGGCTCAGGGGCGGATTCCCAAGCGCCGATGAAGATAGCCTGCTGGAGTATGACGGTGTCAAATACCGCCTCTGGTACAACAACATCGACCTGGCTCCAGAGGAGATTGACATCAAAAACGGCCTGGAGACGGCGACGATGGAGAAGTTCCTGGAATACACCGACGAGGCTGACGTTGGCAGCTATTTCACGGTGGGGGTCCCAAGATATAGCAAGATCGATATAGACAACGTCAACGACTACGGGATAGAGATGGCGCTGGACAGCAATTCTGACGTATCCCTAAAAAGGACTGCAGAAAACGGCGACGTGATCACGGTATCGCGGGATTCGCTTGTGAAGCTCTCGCTTAGGGTTCCATACTACTTGATCTACCATGCGGCTATGGATTACCATGACATGCTGCACGAGCCCTTCGAGGAGAGGCTCCTGGACTGCGAAAAGACCGAGGTGGAAAGAACGATCGACAAACCAGGATACACTCTCGAATCGAGGGTCATGGACACCCAGGATGGATCATGCCTCGTCAGGGTGGATGTGGCAACCAAGAATGGCATAAAGGTGCTTGTTGATAAAAAGACCGTGGAAAAGAAGATAAGGCTTGTTTTCATGGAGAGGAGGGGCCCAGAGCAGTGCAGGCTGTGCATGTCGAGCGGAAGCCTTAACGCGCAGTGCAAGGGGACATGCGATGACGACGAGTATCCATCGAGGACGGTTTTCAAGAACATCGATGAATGCAAGAGCGCTCTGGATGGCACGTTGACCGGATTTTCCGATGACACCCAATTCTTCGCCAGCAAGCCTGCAATCGACACGCTGACCTTGAGCCTGAATGCCGGGGGATCTGTTGTCGACCTATTGGAGCGATTCTCCGAAGGCACGGTGGATCCGGAACACACCCCACCGCAGTCAAGGCTCAGAACGACCCCAAGCTCTGGCGGGGACTATCGGATAGCCTGCGCGCCGGGTGGGAGCTGCACGAGGATGTTCTGCGAGCTCAAAGGGCTTTATCATGAATGCTTCGACTTCGACTCCCCTGAAAGCAGCATGCTCAGCGAGCAGGAAAAGGAGATCGTCTCGCTTGAGGCGCAGTCTTGCACCGATGCCTCGAGTGAATGCCAAGGGGACATCATCTCAAGCGGTCCATGGTCGATCTATAATGCGCTGATGAAGATAGGTATCAATACCGACTTCTGCGATATCATCCATATGAGAAAGCCGGGATTGCTCAGCCTGAAAAGGTTTCTGGGCGCCTTCGGTGAGGAACCCATGCCGATAACATGGCCTGACCAGCTTGTAATGGTTCTTCAGAGCCAGGGCGCAGCCGTTCAGAGGATGACGGGGGACGATGACGAGCTGAGAAGGGTTGCTGCCGAAGAGGCGGAGAAGCCCGGAAAGGCGGTAATAATCAGGGTGTCCCTGGATGAGAGGAACAAGCTGCTAAGCCAGCACTACGAGCTACTGAGAAAGGACCAGGCGGGAGAATACTATTATATAGAATCGCATGTTAAGCCCATTCACGAGGTCTACATCATCAGCAACCCGGCCGCTTGACGTGAGTGCCAAAACCGTAATGCCGAAAACATGCAACATTTAAAAAATAACAACCTTAATAGTATACTATTACCCTTGCCGGGTAAGACAAGGATAGCTGAATGGCAAATTCAGCGATACATTGAATGCATAAAATTCGGAGGTGTTAGCAATGGCAGAAGGACAAAGCGTCTTGAACAAGGTGCTTGAGGAAGCAGGAAAGAAGCAAGAGAAGAGCGAAGGGAATAAGGAAGAATCGAGCGAGGAAAAGACCCAAGACGCAAACGAAGAGAAAAGCGATGAGAAGACTGAGGACAACAACGAAGAGAAAAGCGAACCTGAGACCGAGGCTCCGGTAGAGGAGACACAAGAGGATTCGGGATCTCAGGAGAGCACAGAGGAGCCACAGAAGCCACAGGAGCCGCAAGAGGAAGCGAAGGACGAATCTCCCAAAGAGGAGCCAGAAAAGGCCGTGGAGAAGGCGCCAGGGCCCAGGAGGATGCCAGAGAGGCAGCCTGAAAGGAGGCCCCGAAGGGGAGGAGCAGCCCCTAACGTGGTGCTGGTTGGCAAGAAGCCGACCATGAGCTACGTGCTCGCAGTGGTTACCCAGTTCTCGGACGGCATGAAAGACGTTCACATCAAGGCCAGAGGAAGGAGCATAAGCAGGGCGGTGGATGTCGCGGAGGTCGTCAGGAACAGGTTCGTCCAGGGAGTCAATATCGACGTTCAGATTGGCACGGACGAGGTAATCGACGAGAACAGCAACAAGATAAACGTCTCAACCATCGACATAAAGCTTGTCAAGTAGCGCGGGCACAGGTCCGCCAAGGCAGCGACAGCATAGCTATTTCTTATTTTATTTGACAGCACAAGACGCGTCTTTAACACGCTTTCGTGTAGTGGGAATTGGAAAGGAAATTTTAAGTAGATGAATGGAATAATATTTAATCCCGGTCTGCTATAATGATATAAGGTTATGCTCATGGAGAAGTCAAAGATTAAGAAGATCAAGGCAAGGGAGATCCTGGACAGCCGGGGCAATCCCACGGTCGAGGTCGACCTATATACTGGAGGCGGCATGCACAGGGCCGCGGTGCCTAGCGGGGCCAGCACGGGCAAGCACGAGGCCCTTGAGCTTAGGGACGGCGGCAAGAGGTACCTGGGGAAAGGCGTGCTCAAGGCCGTCGGGAACGTAAACAATATCATCGCCCCCCAGCTTCAGGGAAAGGACGTCACGATGCAGGGGGAGATCGACGAGGAGCTCGTCGAGCTGGACGGCACGGAGATGAAGTCCAATCTGGGCGCAAACGCCCTCCTGGGCGTTAGCATGGCCGTCTGCAAGGCCGCTGCAGCCGCCAAGGGGATGCCGCTGTTCAGGTACATCGCATTCCTTTCCGAGAACAAGGACGCCTCGCTTCCGATACCATCCCTCAACGTGATAAACGGGGGAGCCCATGCGGGCAATGCCCTTGATGTACAGGAGTTCATGATCCAGCCTTTCGCCGACACGTTCGCCGAATCGATAAGGATGGCGAGCGAGATATACCACACGCTCAAGGGGATCCTGAAGAAGAAATACGGCCCGGACGCGATAAACGTGGGCGACGAGGGTGGATTCGCCCCGCCGCTCAAGGGCACCGAGGAGGCCATAGAGCTGATACTTAAGGCGGTCGACGACGCGGGATATCACGGCAAGGTCGAGATCGCGCTGGATTCCGCAGCCAGCGGGTTCTACGTGAACGGCAAGTACAACCTTGAGGGGAAGAGGGTCGGGACTGAAGGCCTGGTGGACTGGTATGCCGATCTTGTCGGCAAATATCCGATCATATCCCTGGAGGACCCATGCGACGAGGAGGACTGGCACGGATTCGTTTCGCTCACGGAGAAGGTGGGATCGAGGGTTACGGTGATCGGCGACGACCTTCTGGTCACCAACATAAAGAGGATACACAAGGCTCTCGAGATGGGGGCCTGCAACGGCCTGCTGCTCAAGGTGAACCAGATAGGTACCGTCAGCGAGGCGATCGCGGCCGCGAGGCTGGCGATGGAAAACAAATGGAAGGTGATGGTTTCTCACAGGTCGGGAGAGACCTGCGACCCATTCATCGCGGACCTGGTCGTGGGCCTCGGCACGGGGATAATCAAGACGGGAGCGCCCTGCCGGTCGGAGAGGCTCTCCAAGTACAACCAGCTGCTCAGGATCGAGGAAGAACTGCTGGGTAAGTAAGCTGCTGATTTTCATGAAACCTAAAAACAAGGCAATTCTGATAATAAGGGATGGCTGGGGATACAGCGAAAAGGTCAAAGGGAACGCAGTCAGGAATGCGAACGTCCCCAACAACGACCATTACGAGCGTGATTATCCTTGGACCATACTTAAATGCTCAGGGAATGCCGTTGGGCTGCCTGAAGGGACCCAGGGGGGTTCCGAACCAGGCCATCTCACAATCGGCGCAGGGAGGATAGTATGGCAGCCTTACGAGGACATCAACCGAAAGATCAAGGACGGCTCCTTCTTCAAGAACAAGGCTCTCCTGAAAGCGATTGAGAACTGCAGGAAGCATGACTCAAGCCTTCACCTCATGGGGATTTTCTCCGACCAGGGCGTCCATGGGACAGTGGATCATCTTTACTCGATGCTCGAGATGGCAAAGAGGCACGGTCTCAAAAAGGTATGGGTTCACGCCTTTCTTGATGGAAGGGACGTGCCCGAGAAGAGCGCTGCCGATTACATAAACGAGTTCAATGAGAAATCAAAGGAGATCGGGGTCGGCAAGATAGCGAGCATAATAGGAAGGTTCTACGCCATGGACAGGGACAACAACTGGGACAGGACAGAGAAGGCATATTTTCTATTGACGAGAGGGCTTGGCATTGAAGAGATGGATCCCATGAAGGCGATAAAGCACGCATATGAAAGGGGGGAGAGATCCTTGGAGGAAGGCAGGGCGGGAGATACGACCGATTACTATATCAGGCCCATAGTCATGGTCCACCAGCACGAGAAGCCTATTGCGACGATAGGCAACCACGATTCCGTGATATTCTGGAATTTCAGGTCCGACAGGGCAAGGCAGATTACATACGCCCTGACAAACAAGGAATTCAATCATTTCGACAGGGGTAATGGGCATGAGATCACCTTCGTATGCATGAGCGATTATGACGAGAAATTGACCCTGCCCGTCGCTTTCCCCCAGGCGAAAGTCGATGAAAACCTGGGCACAGTCCTATCGAAGAACGGCCTGAAGCAGCTGAGGATAGCGGAAACCGAGAAGTATGCCCACGTCACGTTCTTCTTCAACAGCCAAGTGGAAGCACCAAACCCCGGCGAGGATAGGATAATGGTGGATTCCCCCAAGGTACCGTCCTATGACAGGAAACCCGAGATGAGCGCTTACGGTATAACCAAGAAGGTGTTGCATGAAATTGGGAAGGATAAGTACGATTTCATCATCATCAATTTCGCGAATGGAGACCTCGTAGGTCATTCCGGGAAGATGGCTGCTGGGATAAAGGCATGCGAGGCGGTGGATGAATGCGTAGGTAAGATCGTCAATCTAGGACTGGAGAAGGGCTACGTTAACTTCATCACCGCGGACCATGGTAACGTAGAGACAATGTTCTATCCCAACGGGGTTGTTTGCCCTGCCCATGGGACGAATCCCGTGCCGTTTTTCATCGCAAGCAATAAGGAGAACCTGGCGAATATCAAACTGAAGAAAGGAATGGGCCTGAAGGATATCGCCCCGACAATCCTTGAAGTCATGGGATTGAAGAAGCCAAAGGGAATGGATGGGGAAAGCCTTATCATCCATTGAAGATATGCTATTTTCAAAAAAAGATACGTAATAGGCTTTAAAAAATTTTGCTCCAATTCTTAATTCGGTGACCATGACCAGAAGAAGGATGCATGGAAAAAAGAGTAAGAATAAGAGCTTTTTAAGAAAGGTCGGATTTGGAGTGGCTTTGGCTGCCGCGGGCTTGGCTAGCCTTACTTATTCATCCGAGGCAATGGACAGGAAGGTCAGGTCTTATCCCTGCTTCCTAAAGCCATTTGTCAACTGCCACGTCAAGAAGAAGATGGATCATATCCCATTTGCGCATTCGGGATACAGGAAGCTTTCACGAAACGCCCAGGATTATTATAATTACGCGGGTGGAGGTGCACTGGCCGGACTTGGCTTGTATGGCATGGGATTGTGCCTGGATGTTGGCAGGGGATTTAAGAATTACTTCGCAGCGTGAAACATGCCAATATCAGTCCGCAATCTCTTCGATTTCCCTGATCAGGATTATGTTTGGAGGGTGCTGCTTTTCCCTGTTGCAGGGCTCATTGCTCAGCATCTTGTTCGTCTTCCTTATGAACATGTTCAGGACCCTTGATGTGGTTCTGGCTTCGGGTGACTTGTGGATAATCTGCTTGACGACATTAACCTTGCCCGGGTAATTTGGCGTGATGGAAGAAGATAAACCGCTACCCTCCATTACTATCCTAAGGTCGCCTTCCATGCGGGCGTTAAACCTGACGCCCTCTATCTCTACACCATCTATGACCTCAGTAAGATAATCGGTGTCATCGTCTTTGATACCCCTTTCCGCAAGGTTGCCGTTGTGATCTATCGATCCGAAGCAAGCATTGATGAGCAAATTCACCTTTTTCATATATTAACTTTATCCAACTCAAATTATTAAATGGACTTGCAGAGGCTCATCGTTGATTTCATCGCGGGGGGCTCGATGATTGCGACGGTGCTTGCCATAGGCAAGGTCTTCGGACCGGCGATAGCGGGGATAATCGCGGCTCTTCCTGTTAGACTTGGCACAACGCTGTTACTGAGCGGCATAGCGAATGATCCGGGGTTCGTCCTTGGGATGCTTAGGGGCTCGGTCCCCACGAGCATAGGCGCTTTCGGGTTCATGATGACTCTCTCGAGGACCACGAAGAGTCTAGGTATGCAAAAGAGCTTTATTCTGTCTATAGCAGCATGCGCGGTGATAATATTGATCGGGGTGTATGCCTTGTGAGCCGGGCGAAAACCATCGGCCGGGATTGGGCTGAGAACTTCCTTGCCGGAGGGATGCTGGTGGCGTTCGCTTTGTGGGCAGCCCAGATATCAACCCCCGTGCTCGGGGGGATAATAGCCGCCCTGCCAATCAAATTCGGGATAACATGGGTGATAGCTGGGGTAAGGGGGGGCGAGGAATTCGCGGAAAGGATGGCCAAGGGATCCGTCATCGGCATGACGGGGAACCTGCTTTTCTCGGTCACTCTGTTCTTCTCGCTGTCCACGCTCGATCTGCTGGCAAGCTTCGCCTTGGCGATTGCCGTCTGCCTGATTGCGATAGCTGCGCTCAGGCTCATCTTTCGAGAATGAAGTTCTTCGGATGCTCTACCTTCCTCGGTATCTTCTCGATGAGCATCTGGAACCTCTTTCCGATCCCAAGTATCTTCAGGTGCTTAGTCAGGCGCATGGCCCTCTCCAGCTTGTAGCCCTTGTCGGCGTACACCTCGAACAGGATGTCGCCTTTCTTGACCCCGTCACCCATCTTCTTGTGAAGCATTATTCCGGCGCCCTTGTCCTTGGGGGTTCCGCAGGCCCTAGCTATCTCCACAAGGGCCCTGTTGTTGATCCATCCCACGGTGCCGTTCACTGTGGACTTGACCTCGACGTTCTTCGATCCTATGGGAAGATCGTCAGGCTTGATATTGGGGTTGCCTCCCTGGGCTTCTATTATCTCCTTGAGCTTCTTGTAGGCCTTTCCGCTCCTAAGGAGCCTTGTCGCCTCATTCTTCCCCCCTTTGCCCATCTTGAAATCCATGAGTATGCCCGCGAGATGGGTCACCTTGTCGACAAGGTCGCTAGGGCCCTTGCCATGCATGAGTGTGCACAGAGCCTCCCTGGCCTCGAGCGCTGGCCCGATCGCGAAGCCGATCGGCTGCTCGCCGAAGGTCGATGCCCCGACCGTTTCGATCTTCAGCATCTTCCCAAGCTCGATGAACCTCTCCGCAAGGGTCTCGGCTTCCTTTGTTGTCTTGACCTTAGCTTCCTCTCCGGTCGGGATGTCTATGACGAGGTACTTCGCGCCCACCGCCTTCTTCTTTGACATGACGCTGGGCAGAAGCAACGGGTCAATGGAAAGCGGATACTCGATCTTTATGAAAAGGTCATCGGCGGGGGCTAGGTCCACGGAGCCTCCCCACACGAGGCAGCCGTTGGTCTTGTGGACCACCTTCTTAATCTCCTCCAGCTCAAGCTCCACGGGGGCGAGGCATTCGAACCTGTCGGCCGTACCAGCTGGTGATGTAATTGCCCTGCTCGATGTCTTCGGTATCGTAAGGCCTGCGGATGCTATGATGGGCACGAGGACCATCGAGGTCTCGTCTCCGGGCACGCCTCCTATAGAATGCTTGTCGTATATGGTCTTCTTGCCGAGGTCAAGCTTCTTTCCCGTCATCGCCATGGCCCTGGAGAGTGCTGCGACCTCCTTTCCCGTCATCCCGTGATAGTACAGTGCGGTTACGAAGGCCGTCATCTCTATCTCCGATAGCTTCCTGTGGACGGTGTCGTTCACGATCTTGTAGATATCGGCATCCCTCAACGCCTTCCCGGAGAGCTTCTCCCTGATATGCATGAGCGATTCCGGGGGTTCGGCCGGCTGCACGTCGATCTTGTCGCCGCTGCCGGCCTCCATGTGGTCAGCTATCTCGCTGAACAGTCCCATCTGACCGGGCTTGATGAATTTCGTGGCGATGTTTACTATCGCGGTCCCCTTCTTGCCGCGAAGGGACAGCTCGACCCTGTCAAGGGGCCTCACGTCGATATCCTCCGCGTCATCCTTGTTCAGAACGATTATCGGCTTCTCCGCTTCAAGTCCGAGAACCCTTGCATTCAGCAGCATAGAATATCAGCGCCATTCCTTGAGAGCCAAACCAAGCTCATGATTATTCTTGGAGTATTCCTTTAAATCAATTCCCTGCATGGCGGCATCGACCGCCTGCCTGATGGCCTTCGCGCCATCCCTGGTGCCGTTCGGATGCCCGTGGCAGCCCCCGCCGAACTGGCAGATGATGTCGTTGCCCAGGAGCTCGACCAGCTTAGGGACATGGCCTGGATGAAGGCCTCCGGAGCATACTGCGAAGACCGGCTTTATGCCGCTCCAGTCGTCGGAAAGCACATGACCATGCTCCTTGATGATCCTCCTCTCTATCTCCACTCCTATGTCTAGCACGTCCTGCTTCGCTCCATGCATCTTGCCGACAACGGTCCCTATGTGTATCTGGTCGACGCCTATCAATCTGGAGCACTCGGCGACAACGAGCATGGATATCCCATGCTTGGGATTCCTCGTGAACGCCGCGTGGCCTGCCCGGTGGGCATGCAGGACCAGCTTCAGGTCCATGTTCTCATCCCTCAGCGTCTGAAGGCCGGACCATCCCGTCGTCAGGATATCGACCATGACGTACTCCCCTCCATGATCCTTCACGAACCTGGCCCTCTTGAGCATCTCCCTGCACTCGGCAGTCACGTTGGGCATGTACATCTTCCGGTCCCCGGTCTCCTTTTCCGCTCTGTCTCTTTGCTTCAGCGTCTCGACGACCCTTTTTCCGAACTTGTTAAAGCCCATGTTCGACAGGTTCTCGTCATCCTTGACTATGTCAAGCCCCCCGCTCCATGCATCGTAGGCCACCTTCGCATGCTCCTTCTCGTTTAGGCCTACCTTGGGCTTAACGATGGTCCCTGCAAGCGGTCGTTTCCTCACGCCGAGCGTCCGCCTCACTCCCGGGATGCCGAACATGGGTCCCTTAAACGACCTCATGAGCTTCCTTGGCCAGTGTATCGATTCCAGCCTGATGTTCTCGACCATCTTCATCCCGAAGATGTTGCCGGCGATTGAGCTGAGTATCTGGGGCATGTTGCCTGGCTCGAAGAGGTCGGATGGGTACGCAATCTTTACCCAACCGCCCTTGATCTCGAAAACCTTGGCGGCGATCTTCATGATGCTTGGCTTCATCGTTGCGACATCTGTCCATGTCCCCACGCTCGATTCGCTGGCGACGTGCTCAGCTGCCTGCCGGACCGTGTATCCCTTCGCCGGATCGATCGAGAATTCGCATACCAAGTCCTTCCTTGAGGGCCTGTATCCAAGCTGCAGGTAACCCATATGAACACACCACAAATCCTGTCCGATCTTATTCTATTATTATCCACGAGCTGAAATAAAAGCTAATCGGAGCTGGTCGTATATCTGCTGCCTGTTATGTGATAGAGGCGCTTTCCCGAGCCCATCGTTTTAGAATCAAGCACCTTCCCGATGAAGACGGTATGATCGCCCGTCTCGATGCTTCCGACGACCTCGCACTCAAGGAAGCCTATGGCCTGCCCGATCCTCGGGCAGTCTATCTTCTTGCATTCGACCTTATCAAATCCGCTCGCCTCGAATTTATCAGAGCTTTTCCCTGACGTCGTGCCGCAGGCAGCCATGCCCTCTTTTTGCTCGGCTGGCATGAAATTCACGCAGAACCTCCCTGTATCCATTATCATGCCGTGGGAGAATCTGGTCTTGCCGATAGAGATCGCATATAGTGTCGGGCTGAACGATGTTGGCATATGCCATGCTACCGTTATTATATTGTCCTTGCCCCTGTCCCTGCATGTGACGAGGATGACCTGTCTTGGTCCGTCAATCTCGGGCAATCTATCACCAAATAATCTTAAGTATTAACAATGAATTGTATGAATAATGAATACCGGCCTATCCAAGCCATGGGTAGGCCTTCCTGCCCTCCAGGATGAAGACCTCCGGAGGGAAGACGCCGAGCTCGGATATAATAGCTGTTATGATGCTGGGCTTGACCCTTTCGAAGGCGAGGTTCATTATCTTGCCTCCGGCCGGCGCGCCGGGCCAGACCTCCCTTGGGTCCCTTCTCTCTATGGGCTCCTTGTTTCCGAAGACAGTG
>CAYRIP010000021.1:0-5673 GCA_964424395.1 uncultured archaeon
GGAGAAGATCAACCATCATCTCAAGAACTACAGGAAGACGCCCCCGAACGGCCTTGCCATATTCTGCGGAAACGTCAGCGAGAAGGAGGGCGACAGCGACCTGGCGCTCTGGGCGATCGAGCCCCCCGAGAGGCTCAGCCAGAGGCTGTATAGGTGCGACCAGGAGTTCGTTTTGGACCCGCTCAGGCACATGGTCAGGGAAAGGGAGGTCTACGGCCTGATAGTGCTGGACAAGTCCGAGGCCGACATAGGTACGCTCAAGGGCAAGAGGGTGGAATCGCTCAAGCACATCGAGTCCCTCGTTCCGGGAAAGACGAAGAAGGGGGGCTGGTCCCAGGCCCGCTATGCTCGTGTCAGGGAGGGCCTTCTGCACGACCACATGAAGAAGGCAGGCGAGCTGGCAACGTCTTATTTCCGGGAGATGAAGGACCTGAAGGGGATTCTCGTAGGGGGGCCCGGGCCCATAAAGGACATCTTCTTCAACGGCGGCTTCATGCCGACCGACATCAAGTCGAAGATCATGGGCGTGGTTGACACGTCGTACACCGGCAAGTTCGGGCTGAATGAGATCCTGGAGCGGGGAGAGGACATCCTCGCCGAGGCGTCCGTTACCGCGGAGAGGAAGCTGCTCGAGCGGTACTTCTCGGAGCTGGCGAAGGATTCAGGCCTGGCGGTCTACGGCCTCAGGGAGACGCTGAAGGCGCTCGAGTCGGGCTCGGTCGAGATCCTCCTTGTCTCCGAGTCGCTGGACCTGGTGCATGCGGAGCTCGAATGCCCGTCCTGCGGCGCAAAGCTTGAGCGGATCGTCAAGCACGATAAGCTGGATTCCATCATGTGCCCCAAGTGCGGGGCTGCGATGGAAACGAGGAAGGAAGAGGACGCGATTGAGAAGCTATCAGAAGCCGCAGAGGCCGTCGACACGACCGTGGAGATAGTTTCGGTGGATACAAGGGAAGGAGAGCAGCTCTTCGAGATGGGGGGCATTGCGGGAATTCTCAGGTACAAAATCTAGCCCTTGCGGGGCTATAGGGGCGCTTGAAATCGGTTAACAATGTTTCAAGAGGGAAATTTTGATTTCTATTCTATTGGCACCCTAAGAATCATGGATTTTAATACGGTGAATAGGATATCGTCATGGAAGTTGCAATTCTGGGTTCATGAACGTACCAACCGGAAATGAATAGACATTGCCCAGGAAATCTTCTTAAGACAGAGACAGAAGATATTGTTTATCCTTTTCGGGAATGTTAAAGGACGGCGAATTGAAGCCATATTTTCTTGATAGCACCCGTATCTTTTCTCTTTCCAGTCAGTCATTCATACCTCCCTCAGATAACCCCAGTTGTGAAGGCGGTCACTGTCCTCGAGCCACCTGTCACCTATGTCCTTCCTGTAGTACATGTTGGGAACTACTATATTGCTTATCCTCGAATACATCTGCCTCTGCGCCTGCAGCATGCTTTGTCCAGTGCCGCAGACTATAAGCACCACTCCGGAAGTGCCCGTGATTACCCATTCCCCATTAACCAGTTTGAGGTCCTCTATGTGTATCCCGTCGTAATTCGGCTTCTTGATGTAAATGACAGAATCCTTTGAATGCACATCGAAAGTCTTCTTGTCCTTGAAAGGGAAAGGCGGAACAACTATCCTGGCACCTATCTGGAACCCGCTCCTGACCTTCAGCTTCGGGTTGTTTCCCTGCGAAAGCTCATATAGGAACTCACCCATGGGCGTGATCATACCTTCCTGCTGTATGCTTATCGTGGGATAACCAAACCTTGATGTGAACTCCAGGGGGAATATTCCGTTGCTGTTGACTATGCAGTTGAGGTCTATATACCCAACATAGCCTTCGTCCCTCAGTTTAGGCTCAAGCTTCTTGAGCGTAGAGTTGAAGAGCTTGTTGGGCTCGCTCCAGAACATTAGTGTGCCCATCTCGCCCGTAGATGGCCCTATGTTTCCGGGAAAGAGCTTCTTGTGCTCGAAGTTGACGTTTACTGGTGTTATGAACTTGTTGCCGTTGAAGAATGCGCCAACCGCGACCTCGACGCCTGATATCCTCCTCTGGAGATGGAAGACCTTTATCTTCTTGGACCACGCCTTTCCGTAGGCGTCAAGCACCTGCAGTACATCCTTTCCGTCATCCTCCTCCCCCACGAAAAGAAACCTCTTCATGTTCTGAGCCTCGCCGCTTGGCTTTATCACGTACTTCCCTGGCTTCTCCTGCACGAACTTTATGGCTTCCTCGAATGAAGTGAAGTTCTGATATTGGATTATGGGTATCTTCGCCTTCCTGAGTTCCTCCTGTCCGAAAGACCTGTCATCCTCGAGCTCATCCGTATAAGGCGTGCCTCCTATCACGTTGTGACCAGCGTTTCTCAGCTTCTTGGCCTTCTTGCCCTGTCCCAGCACGTCATCGAATATTATTACATCGGCCCAGTCGACCTCCTTCTTCCAGTCTTCGCACTTCGGAACGAAGCCGTCTGCAACTTCCCTTTCCACAGGATTGTCTATAAAGTATTTGACGTTGTGCCCCTCCTTCACGACCTGCCATGCAGTATCTCCGATGAGAGCGTCAAGAGAAACAAAAAGGAAATTCCTTTTCTCCATGAAAAATAAAATGGATTTCCGATTTATAAGCTATTTTCATAATAAATCCATAATTATGCTCTCCTGATACCGTTTTATTAATAGAATCTAGCGATATTCCACTTACCATGGCTATAGCAAAAGAACATTCGAACCCTGACGGGGCCATGTTACCCAAACGTTGTCTGCCAATACTACAGTATCTCGTCTTCCCACTTGTATAGCCTTTTCCTGAATCTCCAGACCAACATCGTGAACGCCAGCCCGCAGAAGAATCCGCCTATAACGTCGATGACCGTGTGGACACCAAGGATCACCCTCGAAGCCCCGACAAGCATAGGCAGGATGTATAGGAGCATGTATCTCCTTTTCCTAAGCAGCAGCAATAGCGCCGTGACTATCCCGGTAATCGTAGACGTGTGACCCGACGGGAAGGAGAACGTGATAGGGCAGTAGGGATTGCATCCGAGCGCCGGGCACAGCAGGCAGGGCCTTGGAACCATGAAGACCAGCTTGAGCAGCTCGGTCCCGAGCATGGATATGAGAAGCGCCGGGATTATGAGCAGCAGGTACTTCTTGAGCATCTTCCTGAATACGGAAGCGTCCTTTCCCACGGGATGCCTCTTTCCCATCAGAAAATATATCGCTACCAGCATTATGAGAAATGTTGTCGATAGCAGCGGGGAACCCACAAGGGTTATCAATACCCAAAACTGCTCGTACATGAAAACACCGGCCTTCCCAGGGATCCCGCCACTAGGGTCATATCTCGTCGGCGGGTTCCACCTTGATGCCTATGGCCTCAAGGTTCTCCTTGAACTTCGAAAGAGCCCTGTGGATCGACTCCACGTTCTGGGCTCCCGCGATTATGATGCGGCCGCTCGTGAACAGAAGGAACGCCACCCTCGGCTCGCTGATCCTGTAGACGAGGCCGGGGAACTGCTCGGGCTCGTATTCGCTGTTCTCCAGCGTAGTTGCGATCTCGTCGAGGTTCAGCTCGGCCTTGATCTTGGTAGAGGACACGATGTTTTCCACCTTGGTTACGTACTTCCTCGGCATAGGGATCCCGGCCTTCCTTATCCGGTCCACGATCTTCTTCATGGCCCTCTCAAGGTCCTCTGGGGATTTCGTTCCAGTGCACACGATCTTCCCCTGGGAAAATATGAGCGCGGAAGCCCTCGGATCGGTTATCTTGTACACAAGGCCGGGGAACTGCTCGGGCTGCCACTCGGTGTTTTCCACCTTCCTAAGAAGCAGCTCCAGCGAGACGGGCTTTCCGAGAGTGGTGAAAGCGACTATGTTCTGGACCTTGATCTTGAATTCAGCTTTCTTCTTCACCACAGCCTTCTTTTCAGACTTTTTCTTCGCTTCCGGTTTTTTCTTCATGCATATAATTAGTCTAGCATGACCCTTAAATGTGTCGGTAAAATAATCCCTGCGGCTCATCCGGACATGGCCTGAAAGGAAAGGGGATGCATGTTTCAACCAGTCACTCTTCCAGCTCATCAATGAGCTCTATCTCGTCTCCCCGAAGCCTTCCCCGAAGCTTGTTCAAGACCGAGATGTCCTCGGAGCTGAGCGCCACGTCCAGCTCGTCCCCCTCCTCGATGTTCCTTCCAACGGTCGCCCCGTCGATGGAAACGGCCACCTGATCCCCAGCCTTGGCCTCGCTGACGTTGTCCCCCTGGCGCTGAAGCTCCTTTATCTCGCCGACGATCTTGCCTTCCTTCTTCAGCTTGTTTCCCGGCTTGAGCAGCCCCTTCATCACTTCCACCCCGACGATCGCGGGCTTCGACTGCCTGAATAGGTAGCCAGGCATTATCCTGAACCTGCCCGGCCTGTTGACGCTTGCGAGCATCGCGTCCTCGCGCCTCTTGGCGCTGTCCTGCTCCCACTTCTCGCATTCCTCGACGAGCCTGTAGATGACGTCGCTTGAGAACACCTTGACGTTGTTGTCCCCCGCAACCTTAGCTATGTCGGGCGGCAGCCTGACGTTGAACGCGAATATGTAGGGCTTCGGCAGGCTCTTCATCTCCATGACATCCTGCTTCGTGACATCGCCTATGTCGGCCTTCCTGATCGGCAACTCTATGCCCTTCAGGGTCTTGACGAGCGCTTCCAGGGATCCTAGGGTGTCTGATTTTAGCATGACGCCGCTGTTATCCGTGTCGATCTCTACCTCGCTGACCTCCTCTGTTATCTCCTGCTTGACCTCTTCCACCCTGCGCTTGTCGCTGACGGCTCTCAGCGGCGAGCCCGCTATGACGTTCTCAAGGTCGGGCGCCGCGATCTTTATGCCGGACGCAGCCGTTACCTCCTTGACCGGAATGAATACCTTCTCGATCCTCATCTCCTTCATGGGATTGGGCTTCAGCATGGCCCTTATCTTCGTAACGATGATGTCGTTTATCCCTATGACGAGCCAGTCGCCGTTCTTTATATCGCCGTCGTAGAGGATGACATCTATCGTGGTGCCAAGGCCCTTGAACTCGTTCACCTCGAGCACGGTCCCCTTGCCCTCGCCGGATGTCACGTTCAGCCTGCCCTTTAGAAACCTCTGCGCAAGGCCCGTGAGCATCATGAGGAGGTCCGGCATGCCCTCCCCGGTGATCCCGCTCACGGGGATTATGCTTATCTTCTGCCTGAAATCCTCAACCCTGTCATACCTGTCGGCCTCGAAGCCATGCTCCGTCAGGTTCCCAACGACAGTATACATCTTCTTCTCAAGCTCGTCCTGGACCCTCTTGGGCTGGTTCTTCCAGGCATCCAGGAAGCTTATGCCCTTGTTTGGCATCCATCCTGTCAGCCTGTCGATCTTGGTGAGCGCTAAGATGAAAGGAGTCTTGAAGTCCTTTAGGAACCTTATTGACTCCAGAGTCTGCGGCTGTATGCCCTCGTTGATATCAACGACGAGGATAGCGATGTCAGCGATCGCCCCGCCCCTCTTTCTTAGCGTGGTGAAGGCCTCGTGGCCCGGGGTGTCTATGAAAAGCAGCCCAGGTATCTCCACGTCCACCTTCATCTTCTTCAGAAGCGGCCCGCACAGCTCCTTGATGTACTCTATAGGTACCTCGCTTGCGCCTA
>CAYRIP010000021.1:5683-11399 GCA_964424395.1 uncultured archaeon
GGAATGAGGCCCGCCTCGCCCTTAGCGACAAGGCTGCCCCTGACATAATCCAGGATGGTCGTCTTGCCATGGTCGACATGGCCCAGCACCGCCACGATGGGCTGCCTTAGCGTCATCTCCAGCACCTTCTTATAATTATGTGGGAGACGCTATTAAAAATGCATTTTATAGAGGTAAGACGCATAAAGGGCCGCTGAAAGCGTAGATTCAACCGCCTATCGCTTCGAGTATGGCCTTGGAATCCAAGACTTTCCCGAAATAGTGATTGATGACCTTCAGCGTGTTCCTATGGCTTTCTTCCCTCGAGCAATAGTTGAGGTCCGAGCAGAATAAGACATTGTAGTCATTGAACATAGCGGACCTTGCGGTCGATTCACAGCAGACGTTCGTTATCGTGCCCGTGATTATCACTGTGTCTATGCCCCTGGAAACAAGGAAATCCCTGAGCGCCGTGCCGAAGAAGGCGTCGTATCTGGTCTTATCGATTACCATATCATCAGGCCCGGGTCTGAGCTCGTCGCAGATCTGCCAGCCTTCGGTCCCCCTCCTCAGGCCGCCATCCGCAAGCTTGGGGAACATCGCAGCCTCGACGGGATTCTTCTCTGGATCATAGCAATGACGGGTGTATATGATCGTCACGCCCTTCTTGCGGCACGCGTCAATAAATCTTCCGTGTCCCTCCAGGCCGTCCCGGATGCCGTCCACCTCGAAGGGGCTTCCCTGCCTGACGAAGTCGTTCTGCATGTCGATGATGAGTAGAGCGGCCCTCATGCCAGCACCAGTACATATCCATATATCCGTGATTTTCGCTGGGGGATAAATACCTATCCCTGATACCAATCGAAATAAAAGACCTAAAAAAATAAAAAAGGCGGGTGGCTTTCTAAAAAAACCTAACCCCCGATTCTGAAGACTTTTGTGCCGCACTTGGGGCATACACCCTTCGTTGCTGGCTTTCCGTTCTTCAGCGTGACCTTCTGTGCATCCTTCATCTCTACCTTTGCCTTGCACTTCACACAATAAGCCTGTGTCATTTGAAAAACCTCCGATTTATTTATGGATAAATATTCACGAGAGGGTATATAAATCAAATTTGGCCCGAAATCGGGCAAAAGGAGCGCATTTCTTCCTAAAAACAGATACAAAGGGGGCATACTGGGGGCGGAATCACCAGTAATCCGGCTTCGGGGGGCGCTTGATCACGAAGACCGCGGTCCCGCACTCGGGGCACTCGCCCTTTATCGCCTGCTTGCCGTTCTTCATCTCGAACTCTTCCTCTTTCTTGAGCTCAACCTTCTCCCTGCACTTGACGCAGTAGCCGATAGTCATGATGAGCACCGGTAGAAATCATATCTCGATTACCCTAAGGCCCTTCTTGGTTATCTCGAATGGGTGGATGAGCGTGGAGTGGTTGGTCCTTCTCATCTTCCTAATAGTCAAGGTCCTCTTGAACTCCTCCGCCACGGGGACGAACTCCATCTTGACGACGGTGTCGACTATGTACTCGACGATGCCGCCTCCGGATAGCGCCTCGCTCGTCTCGGGGATGGTCCCTGTCAGGACGGTGGTCACGCCGCTCGCCTTGAGGGTCTCCACCAGCTGCATAAGGGCGGCCCTCGCCAGGTACTCGTCCTTGATGAACATCTCTATGA
The DNA here is from genome assembly GCA_964424395.1 of uncultured archaeon. Lineage (GTDB taxonomy): Archaea > Aenigmatarchaeota > Aenigmatarchaeia > QMZP01 > JAFGSV01 > JAFGSV01. The sequence goes on from CAYRIP010000021.1 coordinate 7,336, forward strand.
AGGATACCGAATCGAGCACGACCCTCTGTGCCTTCAGCGCCTTGATGGCCTCCACGATCTTGTCAGATATGCTGAAGACGTATGACTTGACGAGCCTGACCATCTCCTCCGCCGAGATGCCCCTTGTCGGCAGTGCGGGCTTTATGCTCACGAACCTTAGGAGGTTCTTCTTCTCGAGCGTCTCGAAGTCCCAGCCGAACATGGATGACATGTCGGTCTTGACATCGATGTCCCTCTGCTCGGTCGTGACGTATACCCCCGGCTCCCCGGCGAGGGCGCCGTTGTACAGAAATGACGTCCCGAATATCGTCTTGCCGGTTCCGGTCTTTCCGGTGATGAGGTTCGCGCTCCCCTTGAAGAATCCGCCTTCCATCTTGCCGTCGAGCCCGATGACGCCGGGATTGACCCTGTCCATAGTATTTGTTTGAATCCCCGGTTATTTATTCTTTAGCCATGCTCGTGCCCGTGCCCCCTTTGTCCTCGGGCTTGGGCTTCTTCTTCCTGGCAAGCCTCTTCGGGCCGGCAGCGAGCCAGCCGAGCATCGCCCCAGGCGAGAGCCCCCTCGTGACCAGGATGCCCCTCTCCTTCCTCTTCGTGGTGATAAGGCCCCTCGTCCTGAGTATCTCCTCCTGCTTGTTGACGAGTATCTTGTTGAAGGTGGCCTCGTCTATCTGCCTCCTGAAGTACTGCTTCTCGGTGTTCACCCTCGTCTGGATGAGCTCCCTTTCCTTCTTAGTGAGCATCGTTATCTCCTTGCCCAGACGGCTGGACGGTATCAGTACCTGGGTCGCAAGGTACGTTATGATGATAGAGATGATGATGATCCCGGTAAGGATGAACTTGTTGTCAAGTACGAACCTCAAGATCATCATCATCGGGATCGCTCCTTCCATCTCCCCTATGAAATTCCCCATGTTCCGCACGTCAGTTCGCAGGCTTTCTGTGTCGTCATCTCTGATGTCCGACCTCGCGTTCAGGCCCAGCTGGGCGGCGCTCGCCTTCAGGCCCAAAAGCCCGCTTACGTCCACCCCCGAGGAGAGCAGGTCCATGATCTGCTTCTCAAGCTCGGCGAGCCTTTCCTCGTATCCATCCAGCTCGCTTATGAGCTCGTTGCCGATGACCTTCACCTTGAGCCCCTTCGTCCTCCTGCTGATTCCCGATAGGAAGGTCACGTTCGCCTCGCACTCCATGGCATCCTGGCTCAGGGGCACGTGGATGTCCATGAAAATGTCTGCGGAATCACCGGCTTCCAGCTCCAGCAGGTCCTGGAGGAACACAGAGGAGCATCCGCTATTGGAGCTTATGTTTATCATCACCTTGACGTTTCCCGTGTTGTTTGCGCTCACCATGACCTTGAAGTCCTCGCCCTGCTTTATGGTCGCCTCGTCATCCGAGAGATGGAAATCGAACCCGAGCTTCTCCAGGCACAGGTCGCTGTACACGCATCGCTCTGCCGGGCATACCGTGGCCGGCACCTCGCAATCCCTGACCTGGTGTATCTGCTCGATCGTGCAGTTGCCCAGTCCACATGCTACGTCCGTCCATGCTGTGCACAGGTTCGAGCAGTTCACCACGGGCGCGATCCCTATCCCCGAACTGGAAGGGGGACCTGTGACAGTACCGGTGTCACCGCCGCCTCCCTCGGATTTCGTGCTGAGCGTTATAAGCCCCGTCCCGGAGTTGTTGTAGGCATCAACGGCTATCAGGCTCAGCGTGAAGGACCTGCCGGCGCTCGGGTGGGCCTTGCAGTTCCCTGTGATGTCAAGATAGGTCGGCGGCCCCCCGCTCATCGACAGCACGGTGTTCGGGCAGGTCAGGTTCAGTGCGCTTGCATAACCCAGGGTCTCAGACCTCTCGTTCCTTATGCTCACGTTCGAATATATCGTGCTCGATGCCGTGTATTCCGTCCCGGATGAGGGGGATATGAAGTATGGATACAAAGCCTTGCCCGCAGCGAAATCCCATCTGGTGAATCCGGTGTTGTTGTTGCCGCTCACGGCCAGCTCTATCGATATCGCGCCCTCCTTGTCCGGACCTATCCCATAGCTGTAGGGATTGACCGTGGTGTTTGATATGTTCTGGGTTCCGTTGATGGTGACGTTGATGGACCAGTTCAAAGACGATACAGTGTAGTTGTTGACATCGATGGCAACGAAGGCAAGGCTCTCCCCCCTGTTGAATACGGAGTGGTTGTTGGTGAAATTGATCGTGTATACGTCTGTGACGTTCATTGTGTTATTCGGGTTCTTCGTCGTGTTGCTGGTCGTGTTCGCGCCCCCATAATCGATCGTGAAAAAGCTCATGTTGTACTCCCCTGTGAGGTTCAGCGGGACTGCTCCATTGAAGCCGAGCGTCCACCAGCTCATGTTGCCTGACTCGTTGTACTTGGTCATGTTCAGGGCGGTGAAGGTCGAGTCATCCGGGAAGGTGACTGACAGGTTCGTCTCCCTTACGCCCGTCAGGTTCTCGACGATCTCGATCCATGCGCAGGCGTCATAGAAGAGGTTCCCCCTTGTTATCGGGCTCTGCTCGCCGGAGCATCCGTGCTGGTAGTGGAACCTGGCAATCTCCGGCGGGTACGGGTCGGATAGAACGACCTGCAGGGTGTTCGATCCGGTTCCGTTGATGCCCCTGCCAGTGGTTGAGTTGGCATCGATCACGTTGAATGTGCTGCCGGTGCTTATCGCCTTCAGCTGGTAATTTATCTGCTGCGAGGGGAATCCCCATGTATAGTTGCAGTTATGGCACATAAGGAAATCAAAGGCCTGCGGATTAGTGCTGTTGATGACCGAGATGCTGTTGTTTCCAAAGCTCATGTTGACGCTGAGGTTCCTTGCGTCCCCTCCGGAGACCCTTATCACTCCCATCAGCAGCGTGTTGGTGGTCCCGTTCACAAGGGCCCTCGGGTAAGCCTGGACCATGAGGGTGCCGTATTCCAGGAACAGGCGGGATTGGGCCGTTGCATTGCCGGCGGCCGTCATCACGCTTCCCGTCAGGGTGTGGTTCCCAGACATGTTCGTGTTCTGGAAGGTCTGCGAATAGAGGTAGCACATGCCCTCGACTCCGCTTGGGGTGAGGGCCTGGAACTCGTATATCTTTATCCACCCGCTCTCCGAGAAGTTGATCTTGATACGCTTGGCTATGAAGGGGGTGAAGCCGCTGTGGTTGTCCCATGACTTCGTCTCGTTTGGCGCCGACAAATTCCCGAGCACCTGCACCCAGGGATCTGAATCCGTTTCCTTGTAGTGGACCGAGACGTTCGGGTCGCCGAAAGCACCTGCCCTCGACCAGAGCAGATTCAATATGTTGATTGTGGAAGACCGGTTGAGCGTAATCTCTATGTACTGCTCGCCGCTCCCTCCGACGCCTGTCCAGTAATCGCTGTTGTCCTCGTTGATGGACTGGTTGCAGTCCCCTCCCGTGCAGCCGGCGTAGCTTCCCTGAGAAAGGGCGGCGACGTTGCCGCTGCCGGCCGGCCCGAAGCAGTAGCTCTCGTTAGCCGAGCCGTTGCTTATAAGGGCCACATCCTCTGTGTATCCGCCGAATTCCCTTCTGAACCCGATATTGGCCCCTGTCACATCGGACACGTTCCCGCCGACATACACGCTGAATACGACATCCGTCTCAACGCTCGCGTTCCCCGGCGTCGAAAAGACCTTTGGCGGGGTCACCTCGTGCGACATAAGAGTGGTCGAGTTGGTGCCGTTAGCCGGTGCTGCATCGAGGACCATCCTCGTTATGCCTTCTGCCATCGTCTTTATTATCCACCCGACGGACGCCGAGCTGCCGTTAAGCAGGTATGCCACGTTCTTCGGAGGCAGCGTGCCGGAAACGTTTATTATGGAGGTGTCCGTGCTGTTCAGGGTCAGGTTCATGCCGACCATGTCGCCCTTTTCCGCCGTGAGGTCCACGGTGTAGTTGAAGGTCTGGTTCACCAGTATGCGGTAGTTCTGGTGCGTGAAATATGCCGAGACCCCACCGAAGCTCACGTCGAATGAGGTGATGTTATAGACAGCCCTGCCGTCAAGGCTCAGGTTTGCATAGACGCTGACGTGATAGTGCCC
>CAYRIP010000022.1:0-11091 GCA_964424395.1 uncultured archaeon
GCCCAGGTTCAACCGGGAGGTGATCGGCATGGCCATGAAGGCCGGGCTGGCGTTGAACTGCGGTATCGCCAAAGAGACCTTCTTTTCCAGGAAGACATACTTCTATCCCGACCTTTCCAAGAACTTCCAGATAACACAGTACGAGATACCGCTGGCGAGCAAAGGCAGGATAGTGATAATGGCAGACGGCGGGAAGAAGAAGCGCATCGGAATCACCAGGGTCCATATGGAGGAGGATCCCGCCAAGCTGGTCCATATAGGCGGGCTGGGAGGAAAGCACGCCCTGGTCGACTACAACAGGTCAGGGATACCACTAGTGGAGATTGTCACGGATCCGGACCTGAGCAGCCCGCTTGAGGCCAGGCTGTTCCTTCAGCAGCTGGCGAGCATACTCGAATATCTTGGGCTTTACGATCCAACTTCCAGGGCCGTCTTCAAGACAGATGCGAACGTTTCTCTTGCGGGCGGGGCCAGGATAGAGATAAAGAACATAACGGGAACTAAGGAGATTGATCAGGCCTTGAAATACGAGATTGTCAGGCAGGCAAACCTTATTAGAAGGGGCGTCAAGGTGAAGAGGGAGACGAGGGCATGGAACCCCGACACGGGCTCGACCCAGTCGCTGAGGGGCAAGGAAGGCGAAGAGGAGTACGGCTACATATTCGAGCCGGACTTAACTAGGATAGATATCCCAAGAAATGATGTGGTTAAGATGAGAAAGGGGCTCCCGGAGCTTCCCGACAAGAAGCTTGCCAGGTTCATCAGGGAATTCGGGATACAGGCAAAGCTGGCCGAGTCCCTCGTATCCGATCCCCAGGACGCGCACTTATTCGAGCAGGTGTCCAAGAGGACGGACCCGCGCCTTGCTGCGAGCTGGATAGCAGGCCCGCTGAAGAAGACGCTTAACTTCTACTCCGTCAGGCTTGGCCAGACCAGGATAAGGACGGAATGGATGATCAAGCTGCTGAGGATGTTCAAGGACGGCAAGATAACTGACAGGAACGCAGAGCTCGTCATCAGGAAGATGGTCGAGGAAGGAAAGGAACCCGGCGCTATCATAAGCAAATACGGCTTCGGGAAGGTTGGGAGCAGGTCCGAGATCGATGCCATCATAAGGAAGGTCATGGATGGCAACAAGGCCGCGGTGAAGGATTACCATGATGGCAGCGAAAAGGCCCTGCACTTCCTTGTCGGCCAGGTCATGAGGGAGAGCAAGGGCAAGATAGACCCAAAGGAAGCCCGCAAGATGCTTGAAAATGAGATGGCATGATTAGTTGATGCCATCCCATGTTTTCCCCGCCTTCGATAATCAACCTTAAATTTCTTACGGGCAATTATTACTGTATGAGCGATTCGTCCGAATTGCCTGAAAGGAGACCATTATCACCCGATACGAATCCTTTTATCCGACCCATAGAATACCGGGAGGGGGGAAAGGGTGGACGGAAGGTAAGCACGAGATTTCAGAACCTTGCTGAGCTTTTCGAGGTGCCGGAAAAGAAGACAGAGCCATTCGGCATTCTTGCAGCCAACTGCTTCACCCCTGAGATGACAAGGGCTGTCGCAGGGGCTGCCGTTGATACCTGCTCTCCTGGGATAATCCAGGTTGCCGAATCACAGATCGGGTATGCGTTGGAAGGAGCCGACAACGCCGAGAAGCTATCTAGATATGTGCAGGGCACCATCTCTGTCCTATCCGATTTGTTCACGGAAGCCGGATATCAGGTTCCATTCTGCCTGCATATCGACCATCTCCAGAAGGATGATGATCTGGTTGGGGCTGCCGTTGAGGCAGGAGCCACATCGATAGAGCTGGATTATTCGAAGGGACCAGCGGACAAGAGGGCCGAGACGGTTTTGACGAATATCGATAGATGCATGAAACATATCCCATTCCTGCGGGAACATGGCGTCAGCTATGAGGTCGAGGAAGGGGAGATAGGCGACGCAAAGGCAAGAGAAGCCTCCACCAGGGAACAGATCATGGAGCTTGTTACCAAGCCCGAATGGGCAGTCCCCCTTGTGAAGGGCACCGAACCTGACGGATTGGCGATATTCATCGGAAGCGCTCACGGGGAGTACAAGGACAAGCCAGTCGTCGTCTACGATGCTATACAGACCGTTAGGTCCGCATTAAGGAAAGAAAGCATCGATGTCCCCATAGTGTTGCACGGAGGCACGGGCCAGGGAAATGACGGATTCAGGCATGCGATCAGATGCGGCACAAGGAAGATCAACTATGCGAGCAGATGGTGGACAATACTTCAGAACCATCTGAAGAATGATAAAACCGGAGCAGCCATCCTCGCTGAAATGGAAAAGGCGGCCCCGGAAGGGAAGGGCGCAAGGTATGCGTTCGGTCAATTCAAGAAACAGTTATACAAGGATGTTGGCCAGGAAGTCTTCAAGGCTGCGGAGCATGATATGTACAGGCATGCCGTTTACCTGATGAGCGATGGCTTCTGCTCGGCGGGCCAGGCAAGGAAATACAGGAAAATCCTTCTTTGATCCCGCCTGATGGCGCAAGAATCGCCCTTTATATTTCTTTTTATTTTAGATTTCTAAGAATAATGGTGGGCCCGTAGCTCAACTTGGATAAAGCGCCCGGCTTCGGACCGGGAGATTGGGGGTTCAAATCCCTGCCCTTGTTAAGGCAAGCGGTGCGGTGGAAATCCTCCCGGGCTCATTCCCTTCCTTGGTGAATCGCTCAGGCTTAAATTTCTTTTGGTCAATAATCTATGATATAGTTTTTTCATGGTTCACATGCCACCAGAAATCCTCACGGCAGGACAATTTTTTAACGCTTTCGGCAGGGCAAGTAATACGGAACAACTGACCTCCGCATATAAGATGGTTCTGGGAGATGGGGCTGTCGCGTATGTTATGGAAATGGGAGGCAGGCTGATCGGAGTGTATCCGACTGATGATAAAGACGCTATCAACGCTCTCTGGATCGATCCCGACATTTCCAGTTCGTTGATCAGCCATGACAACTGGAACCTGGGCGGCGACCGCCTTTGGCAGGGCGCGGAATTCGGATCCAAAGAGTGCAATGAATCAACATTTTTCTGCAGGGAACCGGGAAATTATGACGAATGGGTCTGCCAGCCCGGCATCGATCCGGGACGCTATGTCCGCAAAGAAATGCCCTCATTAAGTGCTTCCGTATATCTCGAAAGCAGGGGGAAAGCAACGGACTTCAAGAACGGCGGGCACCACCCGAACATTTTAACGAGGCTATTCGATCCAACCAAGGTGATCAAGCCCCCGAACGACGGGGTGACCTGCGCGAACATCGATTTCATGGACACCGTGACCTCGACAGCGCCATTCTTCTACGCATGGAAGCTGGTCCAGATCCGGGCAGGCGATGAGAATAATCCCGGAACCGTGATTTATCCCTGTTCCAGTAATCCCGAGATCGGGGTTTACATGAACGAACACGGGGGCGAACTGAAAGAATTGGTTAGGATAGGTGACGATCATGTATCGATCAAGACATTCGAGACTGATACGAGATACAAGCTGTCGATACCCCCGAACAGCTTCAGGCAGACTGGTCCTCCTGATGGAAAGAAGCATCATTCCGTGATGCAGGTGTCAAAGGTGCCGGGCGGTGAGGACCGTTACCAGCTGGTCGCGGTGCACTCGTATACCTGCCCAAGAAAACCCGATGATATATTCGAGGTATCGAGCGCGAAGATGGAAGATCTGAATGGCCTTGGCTGGAACTTCACAAGAAAGAGGGGCGCATCCTACACATACAACGGGCCGACTCCTGCGGGAGGCAGCTGGTTCACCGAGCAAGAGATGGCTGGGAAGGGTGTGAGGGCGAATGAGAAAAGCATTGTAGCGGGCAGCATGTCATTCTATTGGGGAAGCGGTGAAGCCATAATGGATGCAGCGAAATCGGTAGCAGGAACCAAGGACCATCCTTTCGTCTTCGGCCTGAACGAGTGACCGGATTGCCATCATATATGAACCAGAATTTGGTATAATCGAAAATTATTAATACGGGTGAAATTTGTGGTATTTAAAATTTCCCACCAATTCCTAATATTGAACTTTTTCCTTCTAGGGAGAACATGGGAACTAACAACGGCGTAGTGGCCTTCGGGAACTGGATCGTGGACAAGATAGCGATGACTCCGAGGGGTGCACCCAAGTTCGATCCGGAACCTCTTGCAGATTTTTTGAAAGAGGGCGGATCATTTGATGAAGCCATGGATCATTTCAGGAACGGCCGATTTGATAATATTGAACCACTACTCGTTTTTCCCGTGGCTGTCGAGGGAACTCTTAATCCAATCAGCTCCATCGGGGAAGGGACGGGAGGAGCTCCCTATAATGTCCTAGTCGACTTTGCCAAGCTGGGAGCGGGAATCCCGTTGGGCGGGGTTGGGATAGTCGGAAAGGATGCTGATGGAGATTTCATCCTTGAAGACCTCAGGCAGAACAAAATTAGCAGCGGAGGCATGATGCAGCGAGAAGGTGCCAGGACATCTTTTACCCACGTATACCAGCCAGATGGCGGTAATCGGGGGTTTGTTCACTTCTCGGCCGATACCAACGACAAGCTTTCGGTGGAGGACATAGGGGATTATATAAATTTCATTAGGAATTACCGCATCTGCCATGCCGGATATGCCCTTCTCCTCAAAGCCCTGGACGCAAGAGATTCCGAGCACGGAACGAAGATGGCAAGGGCGCTCAAGATGATACAGGACAGGGGAGTTAGCACCTCCCTTGCGGTCGTCAGCCACTCGGACACGAGCCTGTTCCCGGATATTGTCGTCCCTGCGTTGAAATACACGAATATCCACATGCCTAACGAATATGAGGCGACTTACACCACAGGGATCGAGGTAAAGGACAAGGACAGCGCACGTGATGCCGCACAGAAGATGTTTGATGAGTTCGGCGTGAAAGACACCGTCGTGATCCACATGGGAGATTATGGCAGCTTCGGGATGACTTCTGATGGGAGCACGCATTACCAACCCGTTCATGCTAATGTTCCGATTAAGGTCACAGCGGGGGCTGGGGACGCTTATGAAACGGGGATGATTTTTTCCGAACACGAAGGCAAGGGCTTGGAATACGGGATGAGGCTTGCGACAGCGATGGCGGCAATATGCCTCGGAGGCAATTCATGCACCGATTCGATGATGGACCTTGGTTTCACCGATGTTTTCATGGCATAGACCCCTTACAGATAATTGCCTAAAGGTTCATTTCATGGTCTTACGTAAAGACTAAAGACACGGAGGGATAAAACATGGGCAGACAAAATGTATGCACTTGGACATTGAGCCACACCGGTGAGGCAGGATTCAGGCCGCCGGTGAGGACACAGTGGGACGGCATACCTACAGACGAGATTGTTGATAGGTTTGGAGAAAAGGCGTTGCCCCGGATAAGGAAAGCCATAGGAAGCGAAGATATTATCGGGCTTGAGGCACACTACCCGTTCGAGATTAACAACGAAAACGCTCCTGCAGTGACAAGAGCCCTTACGAAGCACGACATGTTTTACGGGATGACAACGCCCGGATTGCATAAGCTTGCTGAATGCGGAGCATACGGCGGGCCGGCTTCTATGGACAAAGCAGAGCGAGAGGCAGCTTTTCGAGTCGCCAAAGAGACTATAGATCTGACATACAGCGATACGGTCAGGAAGCGGTGGGATCCCAAAGAGCCCCCAACAATCGTTCTTTGGAACGGGGGCTGGGGTTATGACATACTGCATCCTCTCATCACCGAAATGCTGGGGCACCTTGACGACTCGATGGCGGAAGTGGTCAAATACGAGAAAGGCAAAGGCGGGCTGTGTTACATAGATGCCGAGCCTAAGGGCAACGAGGGCCATCCGAATATGCTCGTGCCGACTGTCGCCAGCGCAATAGCGATGTGGAACAGGGTAGGAAGAAAGGGCGTCGACGTCTCAAGATGCGGCGTCAACATGGAGTTTGGTCATACCCAGATGCTTGGGCTGGATATCATGAACGATATCGCAGAGCAGCTGGGTGAGGGAAAGATAACCCACATACACGCCAACGACCAAGGATATGACGGCATCAGGGGAGGCGGGCCAGGCAAGTTCGATATCGATCACGGGGTTGCTTTAGTTGGGCCGAACATAGGCCTTATGAGGGCGCTTCAGGACAGCGGATATCAGAGATGGGTCGGTCATGACATGCAGGCAAGGCCTCACGACACCGAGGACCAGGCATATAACAGGGTAATCCAGAGCATGGTCAATTGGAAGGCCTTGGAAAGGACAGCAAGCGAGTTCCCGATGGAAGAGCTGAGGGGATATCTTGAGAAAAGGGACACTTTGCCGGCAGAGCTCTTGATCGGAGACTTCATGTCCACAGCAAGAACATACGCGAACCAGATGCTGGAAAAAGCAGGAATAACTAGATATCTGAGAAAAGTTTGAGTATTTTTAACTTCTTTTTCTTTTTTTATATTTATCCCAGACATAACTATATCGTGGTTCTATGAAGGTTCTCGGAATTTGCGGTTCGCATCGGAAGGAGAGCACGACCATGTTCTTCCTCAAGAAGGCCTTGGAGGTATGCGAGAAGGCCGGGCTTGAGACAGATGCCATCACGCTTCATGACAAGGAGATTAAGCCCTGCATAGTATGCGACCTCTGCAAGACCAAATATGACTGCTCCATCAAGGACGACATGGCAGGGATTCGGCATAAGATGGAATCCGCTGACGCGATCATCATAGCAAGCCCAGCGTACTATGCCTGCGTAACCGGCAAGACCAAGAACATGTTCGATCGGTCCCTTCCGCTTAGAAGGAACGGTTCCAAGCTCAGCAACAAGGTCGGCGGGGCAATCTCTGTCGGGGCCAGCAGGAACGGCGGACAGGAGCTCGTCTGCAAGCAGATCCTCACGTGGTTCGGGCTTCAGGGGATGATCGCTGTCACGGACAAGGGGACGGCGCATTTCGGGGGCATCGGATGGGTACCGAGGGGAAAGACCGCGGAGGATGACAAGATAGGGATAGAGACCTGCGAGAACCTTGGGTCGAAGATTGTCGAAGTGCTCAAACTTATTGGAAAATGAGCGATTCTATCCTGGCCATCGAATTGCCGTTTCATGCCGCCTTGGCTGTCTGTTCGGATTCTGTCCTTGATGACACGCATGCGTATTGCGGTCTGATGGGCTGGATATTCTCCTGAAGCCTTCCCATGATATCATCCCTAAACTCCATCACGAGCTGGTATCTGCAGTCCACGCCATGCTTCTCATCGTCAAGCACATAGTCGGTCTTCTCCTGGCATATCTGCCTGAACTGGGATTCCATGTGATTCAGGAAGCCGATCAGCGCAGTCGCCGTCTCCGTCTCAGACTCCTGTGGTTTGTAATTGAATCCGTCGAAGGGGCCTTTGGCTTTCATCCTTGTGTCAATATACCTTCTCATCCTCGATAGGGTATCATACCTTGGGTCGAATTGTTTATTCGCACCGCATATCTGATCGAACCGGTCTCCCATTTCGCGGGCAAAGTAGCTGGCTCTATGGATCAGTTTCGTCTTATTCGACCCCCTTGAATTTGATGAACAGAGAAACAATGCTTGAAACGAAGGATTTGGATGGGAAACGGAGAGCAGAATATGCCAAGCTTTCCACCGCATCAGATGGTTGTGGTCTGCTGCTTGCGATGCCAGATGGAATCCCCAATGTCGAGACCAAGGCGGTATCCACCCTGCACGAAATCATGGAAGCATCATCTATAATATATATTATTATCATCGCTACTATATAAGTCACCAAAAAATGGGTATAATTTATCATCACTTCAAAGTGGGCACGGTGGTAAGAGTTCACCTGGTCCACAGAAGCAGGCTCTCCCGGGAGATCCCTACCTTCTCCACCCTGTTCCTTGTGCACCATCTCTTGTTCAGGACGATTATCTCATCAGCCCCGAACCCTTCCTTCTCAGCGATCCTGCTCAGGATGACATCCGAATCGACCACGCCTGTCGGGAAGCATCCGTTCCCAACGACTATCCCAAGCCTTGCGCCCGGCTTGCATACCCTGTGCATCTCTCTTATCGTCTCGTGCATATCGCTGAAATACGCTATAGCCGAAGCGGGCAGGCCTTCCGTGTCGATGATCTTTCCAAGCCTTTCCTCCCCCGCGAGCATCTTCTCATCCTCGATCCCTACATAGGACCTCAAAGCTGGCTTCGCCCGCTCGCGGAAGAACAGCTCCTCCTCGATGGAGTATATCCTCGTGTACTCTATCTTGTTGAGATATGGGGGCGAGGTTATCACGGCGTCCACGCCGCTGTCAGGCAGTTTCATCTTCCTGGCATCCCCTGATTCTGCTCTGGTTCTTGTGCCCGGGGACAAATCCCCCGATTTCTTGATATCCTTCATCATCCTATATATCTGCCTTCTAAGAAGGCTCCTAAGCGGAGGCACGGGATGCTTCCTAATCTTGATCACGGCCCCATCCTTCCACGCGAAGCTGCATTTCATGGTAACATTCATCAGTGCGAGCAGGAAGAAGTCCCTGGTCCTTCCGTCATCCATGGACATGATAGCGTCCCGAAAGAAGTAAACGTCGTCAAGCGTGTGCCTGTTGAAGGCCCTCCTTATCAGTGAGTTCCTCGCATCGATATCGGGCTTAACGAACCTCGCCTTCAGCAGGCCATTTGCGGCTTCATTGAGCTTGCCCGGGTCATAATCGGCGGTCTTGACCCTGGCCGCGAAAACCGCGACTGGGTGCACGTCGAAGCCGATGGAAGCAATCCCCGCCTGCTTGCATGCGAGCAGGGTCGTCCCGGCCCCGCAGAACGGGTCGAGCACCGTTTTCCCCTCGACCAGGCCGAAGTCATCGATAAGCTTCGAGACCAGCCTGTGGCTGAAGCCTTCCTTGTAGTAGAACCAGTTATGTATAGGCTCGCGCTTGTTGGGAACGAATGTGGCAAGCGGCCCCCAGGCCAGCCGCTCTTTCATGTGCATTGTTATTCCTTGAATCGGATGATTAAAAACCATTCGGAATGTGAATGAAAAGTTCACTATTTAATGGATTTATATCTTTTACTTTTCAATGAGTATCATGAGTTCGGATGACGTCGTCGATAAGGTGCTGAATGCTTGCGGTTTCTCGAAGCTGAATCCGGTCCAGAAGATGGCCATCGACGCGGGGCTGTTGGGAGGGTCGAACATGGTCGTAGCTGCACCCACGGCTTCCGGGAAGACCCTCATCGCTGAGATTGCGATGCTCAGGGGAGTGCTCTCCGGGAAGAAAGCCCTTTACATAGTCCCCCTCAAGGCTTTGGCAAGCGAGAAGTATAACGAGTTCAAGGAGAAGTACGAGAAGCTTGGTGTAAGGATAGCCATGTCCGTCGGTGACAGGGACTCCTCGGATTCATGGCTTGCGGGCTTTGACATCATCATAGTCACGAGCGAAAAGCTCGATTCCCTTATTCGGCACAACGCCCCTTGGATCGACTCGGTCGGCCTGGTGATAGCCGACGAGATACACCTGATAGATTCACCGGACAGGGGCCCCACGCTGGAGGTCATACTCACGAGGCTTCGGCAGCTCATCAACCCCCAGATACTCGCATTGTCTGCGACGATAAAAAACCACGAAGAGCTTGCCGATTGGCTCGGGGCGAAGGCGGTCAAATCAGATTTCAGGCCGGTCAAGCTCTACAACGGGCTCTTCCTGCAGGGCAGGATCAGCTGGAGCCCAAAAAGGCCGGACCTCAATCTGGGGGCGGACCTGCCGCCTGTGTTCGAGATCACCAAGGACACAATAAAAATGGGGAAGCAATCGCTCGTGTTCGTCTCCACCCGGAAGAGGGCCGAGTCGCTTGCAGAGAAGCTTGGCGACATCCTGAATCCATCCATCAGGCCCGATGAGAAGAAGGAGCTCGTGAAGCTGTCGCATACGCTATCTCACATACTCGAGCACCCCACTAAGCAGTGCGACAGGATCGCCAGGTGCCTTCAGAAGGGAGCGGTGTTCCATCATGCCGGGCTGGTTCCCAAGCAGCGAAAGCTCATAGAGGACAATTTCAGGAGCGGCCTGATCAAGGTCATCTGCTCGACCCCGACGTTGGCGGCCGGTGTCAACCTGCCCGCTTTCAGGGTCGTCGTCAGGGACGTCAAGAGGTTCACTTCATTCAGGGGCATGGATTACATTCCGGTTTTGGAAATTCAGCAAATGTGCGGGAGAGCTGGCCGCCCGTCCTTTGATTCCGAGGGAGAGGCGATATTGATAGCTAATAGCGCTGACGAAGCAAAGAAGCTCTGGAAGCAGTACATCCACGGGGAACCCGAGAAGATAGTTTCGAAGCTCGGCGTGGAGCCCGTGTTGAGGATGCATGTCCTCTCCCTGATCGCGACAGGCGACGGCGCTACGAAGCAGTCACTGCTCGATTTCTTCTCGAAAACATTCTACGCACACCAGTATAAGGACCTTGGCGCCCTGACGAGGGAGATCGACAACATGCTTGAGCTGCTCAAAGGTTACGGATTCATCGAGTTCGGCGGCGATGAGAAAGAGGTCCTTGGCGATTTCAGGTCGGCATCTTCGCTCTCCACGAAAGACGATGAGGAGATCAAGCCCACGAGGATCGGCAAGAGGGTGGCGGAGCTATACATCGACCCGCTCACCGCCAACCATATCATCGAGAGCCTTGGCAAGATGGATGAGGAGAAGAAGACCTCGGATATATCGATCCTTCATGTAGTTTCGAAATGCCTGGAGATGAGGCCGGGATTGAACATCCGGAAGAAGGACCTGGAGAGGGATGACGGTTCCGATTCCCTGCAGGATTTCATGCTGGCGTACAACGACAGGCTCATCGGGGAGATACCCCACGAATGGGACATAGACTATGACGGGTTCCTCAGGAGCATGAAGCTCACATGGATGTTCAGCGAATGGATGGATGAGGCCGGAGAGGATGCTCTGCTGGAGCATTTCGGCGTCACCCCCGGCGAGCTGCGGGCGAGGCTGGACAAGTCCGACTGGCTTTTCTACTCCATGCAGGAGATAGGGATGCTTTTGGAGCTGAAGGACGTCATCAGGCACGTCAGGAAGGCGAG
>CAYRIP010000023.1:0-10891 GCA_964424395.1 uncultured archaeon
ATATGCAATCGAAAACACACCCCCTGCTCGTAAGCATGGGAAAAGCCTTCTCTCTTATCCTCATGAAATCGGTCAGCCCCCATGAGGAAGCCTTCTTGAGGAATCTTGAATATTTCCCAAAATCGATCAGACCGGGATCGGGAAACGGGATAGAGGCGAGATTCTTCTCGAATGTTGGCTTTATGACGCCGTCAATCCCGATAGCCTTCAACAGCCCCCTTTCTGACTCGTTCTTGCATATCGAATCGACGAGAGGATACCTGTCAAGCACGCTCTTGGCGTCATAATCGAAGTAGTGCATCCCCCCGGTGTGGCAATCGGCCAAGACAATCCTCGGTACCCCCAGGGATTTAATCCTTTCCAGAAGACGCTCAAAATGCCCAACCCTATTTGTTCGGAAAATCTTGAGAAACGGGCTGTTGTTTATCACCGCGGCGTCGAATCCCCCCTTCTGCAGCTTCTTATCCAATCCCGAATAGGTACCCAGTTTCACCTTGCCGCCCGAATCTTCGATATCGCTTCCGCCCCTGGAAAACGAATCGAAGACATCCACCGCTATGCCTTTCCCCCTCAGGTAGGTCGCGCACTGGAGCATGCCGAGGTTCGCGAAATATGGGTAATCGATGAAATCCCTGCCCATTTCCAGAACAGGATTTATGAACAGAACTCTCATTTCTAAGAGTTGAATAAATATTTTATAAAGGGATTTTCGGCATGAAAACGAACCTGTCTATCCCGAACTTGGCGGGATGTCCGAAGACCTTGTCATTCCTGTAGAACTGTGCATTTCCTCTGATCATAATTTTCTTGCATTTCCCATCGAATCTGTATCTTATCGAGTACCTCTGGCATTCCTTTCCGCATCCCGATATGTATAATTTATTCATCGATGAAGGGTCCTCAATCCTGTTATACAGGCACCTTCGGGTCATCGTGACATAGACATACGGATAATAGATCGATATTCCAAGTCCCTTGACGGGCCTGAAGCTGAACCCCTGTGCGCTGTTCTCGATCTCCGCCCTTCTTATGCCGTTCTCCCTGAGGAACACCTTGAATTCATCCAGGTCCAGGACGTTCGTTCTCAGAAACCCGGCATAACGGTCATCCCTCGATAGCCTGGGTTCCTTTATCTGGACCGTTAGAAGACGGCCCAGCACCTTGGCCAGATCAGAATCCCTCAGCATTTCGAGAACGCCATAATCATTTATAATAACCTCGCTTAACCCTATTCCGGAATCGAGGATTGCGGATACCCTCTTAATGCCGGCGTTTGTCACTTGGGGCGTAACGATGGACAAATCCAGGCCGTTCTCCCTGCAGAATGCCCATGCCCTCCTGAAATCATCCAGCGATGGTATGAGATTCTCACAGAACTCGTTCCCGAAATATAGCCTATTCTCATTGGTGAAGAATTCCAGATCCTCGATCCTGCTCACGTAAAGCGCCCTTTCCATATCATCTACCATATATACACTTGAATCCGCACTCCCTTCCATAGACGTCCCGGTACAATCCCCTCACGAAAGAAGAGAAGCTCTCCCCGCTCTTATGTCCCGGTATCGCATCCCTGATGGAATTCAGCACCATGACATCCTTCATTTTCTTCCCCGTAGGATTGTCCCTTCCCACTATCTTCAGGCCGTGTATGTTCATCCTGCTGAACTCGTATGCCCTGCACAACCCGCAGTTATCGGTATAGATGCTCTTCAGCCTGCTGAGCTTATCGGATATGTGCTTGATGACAGTCCCATCGACCACCTCTCTGGATTTGACCGTGAAGACCTTGTCCTCCAGGCAAGCGGGTTCGTAATCGCCCCTCGGGGAATCGAATAGGCCGTGGCTGAACTGGCAGAGGCCATCGATGTTGTCGCAGAAGAAGTTGTGGATGAAGACTTCGAACTCAAGCCCCCTGCTGTTCTCGGTGATATCCCTTATCTCATCCATCAGCATGTGCCGGGGGAGGATTATCCTCCTGACGCCCAGCCTCTCGTAAAACCTTGCCGCCATGTCATTATGTATATGTGTCCCAACGCTCGCGATTATGAAGGGATCTTCCAGCTCCTTGGCGAGCATGCGTATAACGGCGACATTCGCGACAAAGAAGCCATCGACCCCCGCATCCCATAGGCTCTTGGCCAGCCCTGAAATATCCCTGAAATGCCCCGCGTTGTACACGTGCTCGTTTAGCGTCAGGAACATCTTTCTCCCTTTCCTGTGCGAAAGGCGCAATGCCTCGGCGGCCTCATCGACCGAGCCGAAGTTCGATGTAGGATAAGGCCTTCTGTTTATCTGTAGATCGGTCTTCTTGGGATCCGCTCCCGGAAGGACTCCGAAATAGAACTCGTCAGCGCCGCGTCTTATGAGCCCTTTCAGCTCTTCGGTCGAGCAAACGGGGGAAATGATCTTGAACATGCTAACAAGCCACCTTCCTTAGCTTCAGGTGCCATTGGTTGGCCGAACCCCCCGAAATATCCCCCCTTCCGGTCACGGTGAGCGGGAGATGCTGCACCATCTCGATGATATCATCGGGCCCATGAAGATGATAATGCTCCCATGAGCCTTTTCCAGCCTTCATTTCGCTTCCAGAGAGACCGACAGAGCCGAAGGCGACGTTGTCGCAAAGTAGCATCAGGCCATTATCCTTGAGCATCCCGCAGGCCTTTTCTAGCACGTAATCCGGCACGGGGAAATGGTTTATGCTTCTCAGGAACAGGATGCTGTCGAACTTCCCATCCGCCTTGAAATCCTCGAACCGGCAATTGAGAATGTTTAGCCCGGGATATTTTCGCCTGGCACTGCTCGAATACTTCTTTTCGGGTTCAATCCCGATGTATCGCACATCGCCCCTCCCGACCAATCCACTCAATGCCCCACCATATCTCACCTCTCCGCATCCGACATCAAGCACCTTGCCCCTGAGTCGGGAGATCTCCCGCCTGATAACCCTGTCGTCTCTCATGAAAACGTCCTCTTCCGACGCCTTGAAGACATGCTCCTTCCCGCAGAATTTGCAGGCTGTCCTATTGAGCTTTCTGTAATCCCGGGAGAAATCCCCTGAGCGGGCTTTGGCCGAAACGCTCAGGTACAACTGGCCGAGATTTATCGTCCGATCGATATCCTCATACGAGAAATCCCCGGTATTGGTCCGAAAATGGAACACCACGCTGCCATCCGAGACGAACAAATCGCGCCTCCCGTCAAATCCCTTGAATATCTTCATGGGGCAGTCCGTGAATCCCGACTCGGCCATCTTCGTGTATGTGAAAGAGTTGGAAACCCTGACAGCGGGCTTAAGCTCATCCCGGCCGAACATCCTCAAGTACCCCTCATCAACGCCCTGGCATTTCACTATCTCGCACTTCTCGCAAGGACCAGCCCTTATGCGCGTTCCCGAATCGGCCCTGAAGATTTCCCTCTCATCGCTCTCGCTCATGTGGGTTATGTTGTTCGTTTCAAGGTTATCCAACGCATCCTGGTATCCATACATAAGGCAGAGGGGAAAACCGTCGAATCTGGCGTCCAACCCGATGGATGACGCATAATCGATGGCTTCCCTTACCGCGGGAACGGAAACGCGAAACTCCGGAACGACCATCTTTGATATCTTGAGCGCGGCCCCTTTGCACATCATATTCGAGAATTTTATCACCCCAGAGCCTGCGTCGCTGCATATGCCAGCGACCTTCCTCAGCAGATGCAGGTTCTTCTTGTTAACGACGCAATTCACGATCAATTCGATTCCATCCAACTTGCTGAGATTCCCGATGCCCCTCACGGTCTGGTCGAATGAATCGGATCTGCATAGCATGTTATGGACATCCCTGTCGCCGTGAAGCGAAACGTATGCGTATTCGAGCCCGGCTTTCATCACATGGTCGAAAAACGGCTTGTATGAGAACATCCTGCCATTTGTCACCACACCCAGCTTCATACCCGCGCCATGCACATATCTTGCTATCCTGATGAAATCGCGCCGGATCGTTGGCTCGCCCCCCGACAGAATCACGAAACGGAAACCGCGCCTTTTCACGAGGCGTA
This sequence comes from uncultured archaeon, assembly GCA_964424395.1. Lineage (GTDB taxonomy): Archaea > Aenigmatarchaeota > Aenigmatarchaeia > QMZP01 > JAFGSV01 > JAFGSV01. The sequence continues at coordinate 4,042 of CAYRIP010000023.1, forward strand.
TCTTTTCTACAACCTCCTGATACGAGAGGTCCCTGCACGCATGCTTATCTTCCGCATGGCAGAACAGGCAGTTGTTGTTACACCGATAACCAAGCTTCAGCATGACCTTGTTCATGATAAATAATGAACAATATAAATTTAATAATGGTAAACATAAGCACTGTTGGTTTTATGAGGCAGATAGCAATATACGGAAAAGGGGGTGTGGGTAAATCAATAACAACCGGAAATATTTCCGTGTCTCTTGCCCTGGCCGGCAACAATGTTTTGCAGATTGGATGCGACCCAAAGCATGACTCCACGAGATATGTCCTGAATGACCAGAAAATTAAAACGGTTCTGGATTGTGCCAAAGAACTCAGAGAGGATGAGATAAAGAACGAGCACTTTGTTAAGATTGGATATGCAGGCGTAAGATGCATTGAGGCGGGCGGCCCGGAGCCCGGAGTGGGTTGTGCCGGGAGGGGGATCATACTCGCAACGGATATCATGAAGAAGAAAGGGTTGTTTGAGGATAACCTTGATTACATATTCTATGATGTTCTTGGTGACGTTGTCTGCGGCGGTTTCGCGGTGCCCATAAGGGAAGGCTTTGCAAAGGAGGTATATATCGTGGTTTCAGGGGAGCTGCTATCCCTTTACGCGGCAAACAACATATGCAAGGCCATCAAGAGGTATGGCCCGCGCAGCGGCGTGGGTCTCGGAGGGATAATAGGCAACCTCAGGCAGGTACCGAACGAAGTCCAGCTGATTGAGAGTTTTTCGGAAAGCATCGGTTCGCGTGTGATTGGAATTATACCCAGGGATAGCATTGTGCAGCAGGCTGAGTCCAAGAGGAAGACGATATTAGAATACGATCCCAAGTCAAAGCTCTCTTCGGTTTTCATTGAATTGGCCAAAAGGATAGAAGAGAATGAGGAGTTTGTTATTCCCACGCCGCTTGAGGAAGACGAATTTGAAGAATTGATCAATGCTGCATATGAGACTCGGTGATGATCATGTCAACGGTTGAATGTATGGATATGCATGACGGGGGTTCGCCCGATGCGGGCACTTCCTGCTGCCAGATGAGAAACACATGGAACAGGCTCAGGTGCCTTAATGGGGATTTTGCCATAGTCGTGCATGGCCCTGAGGGGTGCGACTATGAATTCGGCCCTAAAATCAAGAACTCGGCGTCATCATTCTGCACAAGGCTCGAAGAAAAGGATGTAATATTCGGGGGAGAGGAAAAGCTGCGCAAAGCCATTGTGGGCATAGATGCCAGGTTGAAGCCGAAGGTGATTGTAATCCTTGGCACATGTTCAAGCGAGATCATAGGCGATGACATAGAAGGCGTTGCAAAGGAATGCGAAAACATAACACAGGCAAAGCTTCTGCCAATCCACACTTCCGGGCTTTCGGGCATGATGGGTTCCGGTGAAGAGGAGCCGTTCAGGTGGTTTTTCGACAATATACTGATGGATAGCAGGAAATGCGAAGATGTGGGGAAGAGTGTAAATTACCTGGGTTATGACTGGCCTTGCGACATGCCCGATTCCGGTGGGATGCTGGATTTCAGGCGGGTCCTTGGGGCGATGGGTATTAACCTGAAAAGAGTCATTACCTCCAACTGCTCCTACTATGACTTCCTCAACGCAGGAGAGGTGTCGCTGAATGTCTGCAGCTCCGAATCAAGCAGATTTTTCCATTTTTGTGAGGTGATGAAAAGGAAGGGAATCCCATACATCATACCCACATTCCCTCTCGGAATCGGTAACACTACGATGTTCTTCCGGGAGATTGCGGGCTTTTTCAAGCTCAGCCCCGAAAAAACATCCTTCCTAGGAAATGAAGAAAAAAAGGCGCTTCGCAGACTCAAACCTCTTAGAAATCACATCAGCAAGAAGAAAGTCGCGGTTCTGATTGACGATTCGTACGCTCCCCTCAACCTTCTGTTCGACGCCGGAGCAAACGCCGATGTTTTTTCCACAAGGCAGCTCTCGATGAAAATCCCGGGCGACGCTTCCGGGGAACTCAGACCTGAGGTGGCATCAATAGATGAGTTCAACGGGATATGCACAACCGGCAAGTATGACATCGTGATGAACCTGTATTCCGATTGGGGCAAAAGATGTGCCAAAGGCTTTAGGCATGCCAAGCGCATGAAGAGTCTGCAAGCATACATGTTCTATTCGGGAGTTGTTGATTTCGCGGAAGACCTCCTCAATGAATTGCGATTATCCCCATTCTATAAAAAATACGGGATTTTCCTAGGAAGCCATTAAGATGACGCAGCATAAATGCAAAATACCGGAGATTGAAAATAGCGGGTTCAGCTATTGCTCCTTCGTTGGCGGCTTTCTCGCAGCATATGCCATAAAGGACTCAATGGTCGCAATACACGCCCCGGCCGGCTGCAAAAAGAGGATACTGTATCTCATGAATTCGCATGACCTTCTCGGCGATTACAGGGAGAGGTCATGCGTAAACGCTATAACAAATAGGGGCGCAATATTCGGGGGTGATGAAGAACTCGGGCAATTGCTTGTTCGCCAGATAAGCAAGAGAAAGCCGGGTGTTGCTTTCATACTATCTGGATGCGTCCCGGAGATGATAGGAAGCGATACCGTCGGAATAGCAAAGGAGGCCGAATCAAAAGCGGGGACCCCGGTGATACCGCTGAATGCGGGGGGCTTCAAGGGCGATTTGTTCTCTGGATACGCAGATGCTCTCGGTGTCATAGCTGAAAACATACCTCCCGCTCCCCCCAAAACCAGGAATCCAAACGCTTTGAACATCATTGGGTACTTTTTTGACAGATATGAAATGGACAACATTGCCAACATTTCTGAAATCAGAAGGATGGCTGCCGGGACGGGCATGAAAGTTAATTGCGTGCTTCCAGAGGGCGGGAATTTCAAAGAACTGGCTGCATTAAGCGGGCCAGAAAACAATGTTGCCTTCCCGCATGGTGAAAAGGCATGCAGCGTTCTTTCAAAGAGGTTCAACCAGAACAGCATTAACGTTGAACTGCCGGTAGGTATAGAAAACTCCATAGAATTCCTGAAGAAAATCGGCAGCGCTGTCGGAACAGGGCCCAGGACCGAGAGGTTCATTGAAAAGGAACTGGCGAGGATAATCCCGAGGATAGAGAGGGTACTGGACACGACGATTGGGAAGAGGATTGCGATATTCTCCGATTCACAGATGGTTCCTGGGCTGCTCAAGTTCTTGATTTATTTGGGAATGGAGCCGATATCTGTGTCTATGCATGACTCGAGCCAAGAAGCAGAGAGAGACGTGAAGGGAATACTCAGGGACCGGGGAATGCCAGCCGGGGTAAGGGTATTCAGCAAGGAAGAATTCCCCGCCTGCGTAAAGAGGCTGGAAAGATCCGAAACCGATATTATCATCGGGAGTTCCATTGAGCTGGAGAGGCTAGGGCATCTAAACAAACCTTTCATGCAGCTCGGTCTTCCGTCTTTTGAAGAGCATGCCCTCTTTGAAATGCCATACATTGGCTTCATGGGCTCTCTTGTGATCGCGAACAGGATCGCTAATCTTCTTGAGGGCATGAATGCGAAGACCCTCGGCATAAAGAACCAGATCAAGGAATTGGAGAACGAGAATGACGTCTTCATCCGGAATTCCTAGCACCTGTCCGCAAATTTAAATCACAATTTGATTCTATTTGCATGAGATTCGACTGTATCTTTGTCCACGTACCAAAGAGCAACAAAGACGGTCAACGTGCATCAATAATGCCAATGGGGCTGATCGCACTCGCTGATTTTCTCACCAGGAACGGCATAGGGACACAGGTGCTCAATGTTGACGCAGAGCTGTCGGAAGACCCCGATTTTGATTTGATCGAATATGTCAGGGGAAGAACGGGCATAGTCTGCATGGACCTTCACTGGCATCACCAGTCATATGACGTGATAGATACCGCCAGACGAATGAAACATGGCATAGCGGACATCAAAATCATACTGGGCGGAATGACTGCAGGCTTTTTTGCAGAGGAGATAATAAAGGACTTCCCATTTGTTGATTTTATAATAAAGGGCGATTCAGAGGAACCCCTGCTGATGCTGTGCAAGGTGCTTACTGGCAAATCAGAAATGGCTATAGGAAGCCTCCGCAATCTTGTATATCAGAAAAATGGGGTGAGGTCAAATCCCCATACCTATGTAACCCCGGCAGGAACCCTTGATGACATGAGGTTCTCAAATTTCTCCCTGATGAAGAACGCCGAGGCCTGCCTCCATATAAGCCTGGAATCACAGGAGGGAAAAAAGGAAGCCAATAAGACATTCTATTACAACATCGGCAGGGGGTGTCCTGTTTCATGCTCCTTTTGCGGAGGATCAAACACCTCACAGAGAATAATCAGGAATTGCGGAAAGGTCATTTTTAAGAGCACGGAATCGGCAATCCTGGATTTGAACGGGATGCTGGGATATGGCATAGGGAAGTGGTATACCTCTTTCGATCCGCTGCCCGGAACGGGCGCGTACCAGGACCTATTCAGAAGGATCAGGAAGGAAGGCATCGGTATCAACTGCGTCTTTGAGTGCTGGAGGCTGCCGACCAGGGGCTTCATTGAGGACTTTAAGAGGACCTTCGGCACGGAGTCCATGATAATAATATCGCCGGAGACGGGATCCGAAAGGGTACGCAGGATCAACAAGGGATATTTTTACGGCAACGATGAGCTAGAGGAGACACTGGACCACATCACAAAGATGGGCGTGAAATGCATGCTCTCATTTTCCGCGGGCCTCCCATTCGAAACGAGGGAAGACGTGGATGCGACCATATCATACATCCTCCGCTTGAGAAGAATATATCCCTCCTTGGGCATGACGGCAAGCACCATAGAGATGGAACCGGCATCCCCATGGTTCATCAGGCCGGACAGGTATTGCATCACGACGAATAGGAAATCCTTCATGGATTTCTATAACGCAAGCAAAGGAAGCCCGGGCCTTGGGTACCGCACGAAGGAATTCACGGAGGAAGAGATCCTCAGCAACTTGAAGATGATAAAATCGGTGATGGATTCGTAGTTACTAATAATATTGCGCAATAGTTAAGAATCCGCGTTACATCTCCTTAATATGGAAAGAGTAGACCTCATGCTGAACGATATCTGCAATATCAACTGCATATTCTGCTACCACAAGGGAATGGTCGGCAAACGCTACGATTTCGGCATGAAGAAAGTCGAAAATACCCTGATTGAAGGCAGAGGGCTTGGATACACCGAGGTCTACATATCCGGCGGGGAGCCGACGCTTAACGAAAACCTCCTGGACATCATAAGGATAGCGAAGGGGATGGGTTACAAGGATATCAAGATAATGACGAACGGCCTGAGGATGAGATATGAGAAATACATCAGGGCGCTGGTAAAAGCAGGACTCAACAAGATAGCATTTTCCCTCCATGGTGGCACAGCCGAAGTCCACGACATGCATACCGGAGTGAAGGGGAGCTTCGGTCACATAAAGATGGGCATGCAGAACGCATCGAAGCTGAGGAACAGCGTAAGCTCTGAGATAAACACTGTCGTCACAAGACATAACATAGAAAAGCTTGATAGGATAGCTGAATTGGCGCATAACTTGGGTATAGGGTCCCTGCACCTTCAGTTGGTGGTTCCAAACTCACCTGTAAATAGGAGCCTGCACCCGCCAAGAGTGGCCGTAGAGAGGATATTCAGGGAAATGATCGACAGGTGGGAAGAAAAGCTGGCAATATCATATGCTTTCGTCCCATTCTGCTACATGAAGGGATATGAAAGGTATATCTCCAAGCTGGATTTCACGGAGCCTTTCCTCTCGAACTGCGTCGGTATGTTCGAGTCATGGAAGGAATCGCTTCTTAGGAGCAAGAAGCTGGGCAAGGAATGCGTATCATGCCCGCACCTGAAATACTGCAGGGGCATATGGACTTGATTGCCACGGAAAACAAATCCGGATTTGTCATTCAGCGCCTAAGGCTTCCACTTTACCTATGCAATCCTTTTGCATGTAGGTATCGTCTATCAGGCCGCATGCCCCGACGTCATCGCGAAGCATCTCATATGATATCTGTTTCTTGCACTCGCCCATCCTGACGTCATCGGTCGAGCCGCACAGGCTGATGTCATTGGTCGCGAATGCCTTGCACAGAAGCTGGTTCTTCATAAGAGTCTCATCAACTGCATCTTCCTCTATGGACGCTGAGCATCCCTTGGGGTCATGGCTCTTGGCAGCTTGGTATTTGAGCACGCCATTAACGCATGATCCATAGTTGCCGCTGCCTGAATCGCACTTGCCTGCATCGTTGCTGATGATGGCATTGCATGTCATCGAATCGAACGATCTGTGGGTCTTCGGCATGTCATCAATCTCGTCACACCCGGAGACATCCCCCGAGAACAGTACGGAGCACATCGCCCTCCCTGTCGCGTCATCGATGCTTCCGCACATTTCCACGTTCTTGCCCGCCGATTTGAATATGTAGTAGGTCATAAGGCAGCTCCCGGCATCCTCGCTGGAATCGCACATGCTGGCGTCATCCTTGACGTATGAGAGGCATGTGTAGTCGATCCTTGGCGCCGACATGACTATGGTGCTCATGCAGTTCTCGATCTCGGCATCGATATATTCATACACCTCCTCCCTGGTCATCGCATCTTCCGGCAGATCGCCGGCACCGGCTGGGGTCTGGGGGGGAAGGAAGAGGATGGAAACGGACACAATGGCGATTGCCACGATGAGTATTACTGCTATAAGCACCAGTTTTGGCATACCGTTCTCCAACATAGCGATTATGACATGCTTAGCCATTCGAACCTACCACGACCCATGAGACCCGT
>CAYRIP010000024.1:0-3246 GCA_964424395.1 uncultured archaeon
TCGAATTCCCAGCGGCCAGGACGGATAGGTCCGGTGGGGCGAAGGTGAAATTGAACTGACTGGCAAAGCCCGTGACATTGAACGTGATGTTCAGGGCTTCCGCGTTCCCGAATGACCGCAGCGTAATGTTCTCTATGTTCTTCGGTATCCCCGCGGCCACAGTTGATGTGATGTTGTCCTCGAGCACGTCCAGTATGTGAGTCGGCGCCACAGTGACGTTGAGGAATGTCTCATTGAAATCCGATGTGGGGGCCCAGTTGTCCCAGGTCACGTTGAGCTTCACCGAGAGGTTCGTTGGTGCCGTAGTCTTCAAGACCGTTATGTTGAAATTCAGCGAGCACGTCTTGGATATCAGTATGGTGCCGCATGATCCTATCGTCGAGTTTGCCGTGAGGTTGGAAGGAAGCCCAAGGGCGACCGTGGCGTTGTATGCGGTCCCGTTCATGGTATTCGTGACGTTAACCGTCACCAAGAAGCTCTGGTTCTTAAGCCATGTGACGTTAGCAGCGGTGAAATTGCCAGGGGTTACGATGATCGAGAGGTTCGTCTCAAGGGCCTCGGTCGTGAACTCGGCTGTGCTGTATCCGTCGTTTCCTGTCTTGTTCGCGCTGCAGTTGAGGACATACAGCCCATAGTTCAGGGGGGATTCGAATGTAGCGAAGTAGAATCCGTTACTCAGGTCCGTGATGTTATCCGGATGCAGGTCGAAAAGCTTGCCCGCCCCCAGGTAGACCGAGCAGTTCATGCTCGCGTAAGGGTGCCACACGTCCTGGCGGAAGTTCATGACATCGACAGACGCGTTCACCACCCTTCCAGCGATCCCTGTCGGGTTCGTTATGGTTATGTTCATGAACAGTTCCTTTGTTATGTTGAAGAGCTTCAAGGACGTGTTCACAAGGACAAGGTCCGAGTCCAGAAGCCACGCCATGGCCGTCCACCCGCCTGGGTTCTCGGTGTACGATACGTTGAACGAGTTGGTGTACATGCTGTCGCCCGCGCTTGCGTCCCCGTGGGTGCCGTCGTCGTACATGGTCATGTTCATGTCATCGGAAGGTGAAGCGGTCCCGTTATCAAGGGACACGTTGACGTACTGCAGAAGCGAATAGGGGTCGTAGCTGACGTTCACCGTTATCAGGATGGTCTCGTTCCTGTTGTATATCCCGAAGTCAGTCTCGGTCCTCGACACCAGGATCCTCGGCTCGAAGCCCCCCAAGCCCACGGCCGGGGGGTCGCTGAATGAGTCCCTGATGCCAAGGAACTCGTCAGTCTGCCCGGTGCCCTTTCCGAAATACGCGACGGCCTTCTCTGTTATAGATTCACCTGAGCTTACCGACGTCATGTTAAGCTGTATCCCTATCACCGTCCCGGCCGGATTCAGCGCAGCGAAGTACCCAGATTCCGTCTCGTTTATATTGATCACGCCGACGAGGTCGCCGAAGTTGGACAGGCCGTAGTACCAGGAATTGGGGTCGGAGCTGTTGCCATCGGTCGCGAAGACGTAGGCGTTATAGGATGACCATGATCTGTTCAGGTCGAACTTCAAAGCTCCCCCGCCGGTCGAGTTCCTGTCGATGCTGTATCCTGCGATGTTTGTGAAGTTCTGCTCGACCTTGATGAACGTCCCGGTAATCTCGGGGCCTGCGTGATTATATACATAGTACTTCTTGGTCATCATGCCCTCGTTCGTAGGCTGTCCGGGGTCGCCCCAGTACATCTCGTTCCCGCTCTGGGTCAATGTCAGCCTGACGGGACCCTGCACTATCGTCACGTTCTCCCTCAGGTCGAAGCTGAAATTCTCAGTGCCGTTGGAGTACTCCATGTATTCTACCGTCCTGTTCTCCTCCAAGTCGTTTAGGAAGACGAATGGCGGAACGCCGCCGGAGATTATCTTGTACAGCCCGGACGTGTTCTCGCTCCGGTTGGTGTCAAGGAAGAAGTCGAGCCTGCTGGTGTTGAAGTGGACCTCGTCCCCGCTCCAGAGGTATGCGAGGTTCGTCGGGTAGTTGGCGTACTTCTTCGCGCCGTTCTCGAGGGTGTCGAAATACATGTAGAAGACCCTCCTACTGTTGATCAGCGTGGTCCCGTTCATTATGAACACCGCGTCCCCGACAGCATTCGCCGACGCGCTGTATCCCGGGCCGGAATCGAACTGGCTTGGCAGCTCGTGCATCGCGCTCCCGTTGAGGCCGTACTCGATGAGCCTCGTCGAGTTCTCGTCGAAGGTCCCGCTTGCGCCAACCTGCCTGAGGACATCGGTAAGGTTGACATACCTCTCGATGGGCCAGTTCGTCATGTTGAAATCGCCGGTGTCTACGATGAACCTTATCCTGTACCCCCAGGTATCGTTCCACCATTCGTACCGGTTCAGCTGGACCCCGTCAGCGTCTGTCACGTTCAGAATGTCAAAGCCCAGCGCCGTCCCGTTGCAGAGCACGTTCCAGCTGTAATTGCCGATCAGGGGGAATGTCCTGTCGTAGCGGTACAGGGCCGACTGCTCGTCATATGACATGGCGCTCGGGGTTCCCCAGGCGCCCGTCACGTTGAACATGATCTCGCAGTAGACGCCGCTGCCGTTGACCGGCTCGGAAGAGGAGACGTTCGTGTAATTGGCAAAGAATGTCACTGGCTCGTTAATGAAGGCGGGCAGCCCCCCGCCCTGCTGCTCGGTCGAGTCCCATGCCTCCAGCCTGGACTCGGTCCCTATGACGAAGCCGAAGAACCCCGTGAAGGCGGGCTCCATCATTATGCCGGCGGCTACGACCGCCAGGCAGATTACCACGTACAGCAGCTTTAACCGAAACATGATATCATTTCCTTATCAGCATCCTCCTGCTCTTCAGATACGCCTTCCTGCTCAGCTCCCCGCTCTCGTAGGATTCCTTCAGCTTTGCCATGAGCATGGCCTTGCTCCCCTTCTCATCCTCATCGTCCGCGCCCGCTGCGCCCTTTTTGCTCTTCTTATCGGGCTTGGAGTAGGACTTCAGCTTCGCATCGATCTCCTTGATCTTCTCTAGGTTGCTGCTCTTGGCGCTGTTGTACTCCTCCGCCGATATCTCCTTGTTGTTCCTGTTCTCCTCGAGCGTGCCGAGCAGCGTCTCGATCTCCTCTTTTTCCTCCTGAAGCATCCTAGCCTCCGGCGGAAGCTCGACTGCGGCTTGGGCGGCTGTCGCGCTCCTGACCTGCGACTTGACCCCGTCGACGATCTGCTTGACCAGCTCTATGTCATCCTTCGTCGCGAAATCGGTC
>CAYRIP010000024.1:3256-10814 GCA_964424395.1 uncultured archaeon
CATCCTCCTGGTCAGGTCCTCCAGGTTCTTCAAAAGGTCCTGCGATATTCCCTCCTGCTTGTCCTGCTTCACCTTGTAGACGGTGAACTCGTCAAGCTTCTTCTTCATGTCGACGTAAACGCCGTCGAGCCTGCTCGATGTCGCCTTCAGCCTGCCCTCTATCTCCTGAATGCCCTCCAGCTTCTCACCGACGTGCTTGCTGGCCTTGATGATGTTCTCGAGGCTGCCTATATCAGTCATGAGCCCCTTTATCTTGTTCATGGTGTCCGAGAGCATCTTGCCGCTCCGCTCGAGCCTCTCCAGCCTCGTGTTCACGTCCCTGAGCTGCTCGTCCCTCGTGGTGAACTCCCTAAGGATCCTTGCGGAATCCACCTGGGAGATCGTGTCCTTGAGCTTATCGAAGACGACCTCCTGCTCCTTCGACTGGGCTTCCCTCTGGTAGACGATGGACCTTATCTCGGCGAAGCTCTCGGTCATCCGCTGTATCTTCTCGTCGGTTATGTTCTTGGATTCCTTAATGCCCTCGACAAGCGCCTTCGTCTTCTCCACGTTGGTGTTCATAAGCGTGAACTGCTTGTCGTATCCGGCCACTATTTCCGCTGTCTTCTTGAGTGCCTTCACGTCGGATTCTATACCATCGATCCTGTCGTCTATCTTCTTTATCCTCTTGTCTGTCATCTCGAGGCTCGTGGCGGTTATGACATCCTTCATGCGCTCCCCGATCATCTTCTCGAAATCCTCTAGGACGGGCACTGAAGGGAACCCTCCTTCCCTCGGGACGGGTGCTCCCGTGCCCGGGACCTGCCCGGGACCGGTAGAGGCAGCGACCATGACGGGCCTCTCGGCTTCAGGCGACGGCCCGGCAGGAGCGGCAGGGGCGGGCTCCTCGGCCTTGACGCCGGCGGCCTCGAGCGCCTTGATCTTTCCCTCGATGGCTTCCAGCTTCTTCTCGTTCTTGGTCTTGACCTCATTGTACGTGCTGTCCGGGAGAGTGGCCTCCCTGTAAGCATCCTCTATCGAGGAAAGCAGCGCCTCGACCTCATCCTTCTGGGTTATCAGCTCGGACATCGACTCCTTGGGCTTTTCCGCCTTCTCCCCGGCTTTCCCGGCGGCATCCTTTCCCTTCTTTCCGGGCTTGCCCTTCTTCCTATCGGGCTTTCCTTTCTTCTTCTTGCCGGCGGGCTTATCGTCCTTCAGCTCGTCAGCCTTCCCGGAGCCTTCATCATCCTTGCCTTTTTCGTCATCTTCTCCCTCAGCATCTTCGGAAGCCGGCGCATCCTCCTTCCCTTCTGCGGAAGGCTTGCTGCTTCCAGCGTCCTCATCTTCCTTCCCGGCATCGTCCTCGTTCTTCTCGGCCGGCTTCTCTTCAGGCTTCCCGGCATCGTCCTTGACATCGCCTTCGCCTGGCTTGTTGTCTTCCATATCCCCTGCCTCCTTTCCTTTAACGGGCTCGGCGTCCTCTCCAGGCACTGCGGCGCCCTTCCCGCCGCGCTTATCCAGGATTCCCCGGAACCTTGACCCGATCCTCTTATGCAGGCCCTTGAGCCCGCTTGCATCCTCATGATTCTCATCATCCGACGGCGCGTTTCCTCCCGCGCCGTTCCCCCCTTCATCGCCTTTCATATTCTTCTTCACCTCAAATTTTTAATATCGGGATTCACATCGCCTTTATCCTGTTCCTCACACCTTCGATGTAGCTTTCCGCCATCGTGAAGAGCCCCTGCTTGAGCTTGTCCCGAGCAAGGTTCAGCTCCACCTCTATGTCGCTGGTATCGGTTCCCTTCTTCTTCATGTCGTCCATGCTCTTCTGGATCTCTTCTATCGCCTTGCTGACCTTGACGTACTTGTCGAGCTCCTCGGCCGTCAGCCTCTTGGTGTCATGCAGCAGCGGCCTGAAGGTCACGAACCACGGCTTCCCGTTGTTGTAGTTGGCGTTCTGCATGAGGCCGGTTCCCGTTACGAGCTTCGTGATCTTGCTGGCGTAGTCGGGGCCGTACTTCGTCTTCACCCTGTTTAAGTCTCCCTCGTACTTCGAACGAAGCTGGATCTCGGTGGATATGTTGGCCCTGATCGCTCCCCTGAAGTCCATGAGCACCTGCGATATCATGAATATCCCGATACCCCACTTCCTGAACTCCCTGCATGCCCTCTCGAGCACTATATAGCCGCCCTTGCCGCCGTACTTCGGCAGCAGCCTGTGGACCTCGTCGTATATAAGGAGCATCTTCATCTCCCTGGCCTCCGGAAGCCTCATCTCGAACAGGCTCTCAACGCTCCTTCGGACGAACTTGTCCATCTCCTTGTTTGGCAGCTTCTCCGTGACCAGCACCGTCATCTCGCCCTTCTTTTCCATTATCTCCTTCCATGGTATCGGCTGGTCTCCGTTCTCGATCATTATGATGTTTACCTTGTACGCCCTTGCGTCGTCTGGCTTGAGCCCGAACTGCGGATACAGGTCGAGCATGGCCGGGTCCTTGCACGGCCTCATGAAGCCCGTCCACTGGGCCGTCGGGTCGACTACCACGATCGGCATGCCACGCTTGAGCAGCTCCTCGGAGCAGACCTGCGCGGAGACGGACTTGCCGGCGCCGGTCGAGCCCGCCGCGATGCTGTGGGTAGTCAGGTCGTCGAGCGTCATGTACGCCTTCATGTCGGTCTCCGCAATCTTTCCGACAAGCAGGGACCTGTCGCCCGGCTTCGGAAGCTTGCCGACGTCCATCGGGAAGATGTACCGGGCCTTCGACTTCTTCTTCTTCTTCCACATGAAGAAGAACCTGGAGCCGAAGTAGTATCCCGGTATCAGGGCGAAGAGTATCGCATATGTTATCCAGCTCGAGAATATGCCCTGGATCATCTTGATGGGAAGCGGTATGTAGATGACATCGAAGGAGTCTATGGCGAAGGCCTGCTTCCTGCCGTCCCAGTAGGTCGCGTTGAGCTCTATGACATACCTGCCGAACGAGGTGTCCTCGGGTATGTTTATCGACCTCTTGAATGTCTTGACGTTCTCGATAGCAAGGGTCTCCCTCTTCTTGATCAGCACCTGCTCGGACTCAAGGCTCTTGACGTCGTATGTCACCACGACGTCGTCGATCTCGGAGGTCTCCCCCATGTTCAGGAGGGTCACCTCGAGGGTGAGGTTGGCGCCGGGCTCGACGGTCTTTGTCAGCGCGTTTACGCTCACGTCAAGGAGCGGCTCCTTTGGCCTCTCGACCTTCACCGTTATCGGCGTCACGTGGGTTATGTTCCTCTCCCTGATCTTTGTGATTATGTCCCCGGTGTATATGCCCTCCATGGTCGATGGCAGCGTGAACACCTTGATCTTGACGGTCCCAGTCGAGCTGCCCCTGATGTCGAAGATGGGCCTTTCAATCATGACAAGCTCCCACACGTTGCCCTCGACGCTCACGTCCACGGTGATCGGGCTTCCCAGGTTGTTTGTGACGTCTATGCTGTGGATCTCATGCTCCCCGGGACGGAGCGTCACGAATATGAGCTGGGAGTCGATATCAACCGGGACCCTTGGGGCTCCGGGCCCGACCGCCCCCACCGCTCCCGCTCCCGCTCCCGGGCCGGGCGACGGCCCCGGCGGCTCGGGCGGCTGGGGCGGCTGGGGCTGGATCCTCGGGCAGTCCTGCGGGCAGTTGCTGTTGGCCTCGCCGTACGCGTCCTCGCAGACGCCGTCGTCGCAGATGTACTCGGCGAGCGCGTATGCGTCCCCCACGGTGGTGACGAATGCTGATATGGTCCTGGTGTACGGATTGATGGTCAGGTTGCTGATCCTCGTCCATGCAGACGCGCATTGCGTCCTCCTCGTCCAGTTGCTGCACTGGTAGATGCCAAGTATCTTGGGGCTGATGATATCAGCCTCGAACTCGGAGTAGTTGAACGTGACGGTGGCGTTGGTGTGGTTCAGGGTGCTGTTTATCGTTATCCCCCTGAAAAGGCCCCTGCTGTTAAGCCCTATCAGGTTCGTCGTTATGGTGCCGAAGTGCAATGGGTTGAAGATGTCCGCCTGCATGCTGACCCCTTCCATTACCAAGGACTCGTTCCACAGGCGGACGTCCATATAATAGCCGCCTGCGTCTATCGTCTGGTTGTAGACCCCCGCCGGATCGGTGCTGAAGTTATAGTATGAGAACGCCTCGGTGTAATACAGGCTGAAATTGACAGCAAGCGGGGCCTTTGGCGAAAGGTCCTCCTCATCAAGGGCTACTCCGTGGAAGAGTATGAGCACCGAAACCAGGAAGTATCCCGTCGTCTCGTTCATGTTGCCGGACATGTCGTATGTCGTAGCGTTTATGAAGTAATCCCCGGTCATCGAGGTGTTGGTGAACTGGGCCTTATATGTGTAGGTGTCGCCTATCCTTCCCAGCAGCGAAAGGCTGAGGTTCTCGGTCACGTTGTGATGGCTGACGGTCGCAGTCACGTTCTTGACGCCGCCGGATTCCGTGATGATGACATATATCGTCGCGGTCGAGTTCACCGAGACCTTGGGCGGTACGCTGATCATGATGCCTGGCGGGATGGTGTCGGAGTATATGATCGATTTGTACTCCCTGTCATAGTGGAACAGGCTGGTGTTGGTGGCGTTTATCGTGTAGTTCACGGTCACGATGAGGTCATAGCCCCTTGCCAGCTCAAGGTCGGGAGCGGTGAAGTTCAAGAGCCAGTAGCTCTCGTTGGTGGTGGCGTTGAGGGTCCAGTTGATGGATGTTATGTTCGGCCAGTACGTGCCGGTGATGTTTGAGAGGCTCAGGTTCCATGTCACCTTGTCGGCAGATGATATGCTGTGGTTGGCGTAGGTCAGGTTCACCCTTATCTGCACCGTGTCGTTGGCGCTGATATTGATATGGGGGACCGCCTCCGTCGGCTCCATTATCTCGACGAAGAACGGATGCACGCTGATGTTTAGGATCGTCGTCTCTATCTGCGTCCCTGCCTCGGCTGTGAAGTTCCTGGTCCTGGCATAGGCGAAGTACTCAGAGTACTGGTTGGTGGCCGGGGCCGTGAAGTTGACATGAAGCTGCTTTTTACCGCCGATGGGTATCCCGATCTGCTGCTGGTCGCCCTCAAGATCGAAATACTGCGGGAACCCGCCCGAGCCCATGTACACGTCAAGGATGATATAGACATTTCCGAGGTTGTCGACGTCGATTATGCCAAGCGTCCCGTTGGTCCCCTGGATTACCGACTTGATCAGCTGCGGGGTCATCGACCACGTCAGGTTCGTGGGTATCCTGACGTAGACGTCTATGTCATCGAAGACGCCCTCTGCGGCCGTCGCCTCCAGCAGCCCGTCATACTGCGCAGCAGGGTAGTCGATCGGGACGTATATCTCAACGCTGATGTTGACGATGCCTCCCGACTGGATTACAGACACGTTGTCAGGCACGAACCCGCTTGTGAAGTTGGTGCACACTTCGCCAAGGACGCATCCGAACGTGATGTTTGTGATGTTCACGTTCCCTATCGACCTTATCTGCATCGTCTGGTTCCCGTAGGTGACGTTTGCTATCCATATCGTCACGTTCTGCCCGAGTATCTCTATTGCCGGGTAGGGCTCCACGACGACCACGACCGCCGTGTTCTTGCTGCCCGTCGAGTTGTCGATGTTCGTCCATGCCGCGGTGAAGTTGAGCGTGTAGTTACCGGCCAGGGTGCCGTTCGGCACGGTCACCGAGATGTTCTCGGGGAAGCTCATGTTCCTGTATATCGTCCCGAAGCTGAACGTGCCGGGGGTGGCGTTCCATCCGCTCTCTGCGGTCGCATTCACCGTGACGCCGTAAGCTCTCGCGTATCCGGCGGTCGTGTTGAAAGTGAGCGCGAAGGCGCTGCCGTAATATATCGTTATGTTCTGGATGTACACAGACGTCGCGTTCGGGAATACTGTCACGGTGGTGCTGGCCGTTGCCGTCCCGCTGACGTTGACGCATCTGATGAGGTCGTAGGTGTCGTTTGAGCATATCATGAACTGGTATGGGCCCGTCACGTTGGTCGAGAAGTTGTAATAATAGTAGGATCCGTTGCTGATCATGGGGACCGTCGTGACCCCTCCGGTGGTGTTTGTGATGTTTACCCAGGCTGAGTCGACTGCCTCGTTGTCAGTGATAACCGCGCTTACCGTCGCGTTCGCGAAGATTATCTCGAACACCGGCGGGTAGACGCTTGCGTTCTGGATTGTCGGGGGCGGATTGGTGATGTTCATTATGAAGGTCACTTCCCTTGGTGTCGGGGGGGCCTGGGTTGGGGTCCCTGTGATGATGGCGTCGATCGTTATCTTGTTGCTGTATGCGCCAGGAGTGGCAACAGCTGGCACGGAATAGTTTATGTACAGCTGCCCAGACGTCTGCTTGCCCACATCGAATGCCATGAAGGGGTCTATGGTGCCGTTCATGAGCACGTATTGCGGGGTCGAGCCTCCCTTGTAGAACGTGAGGGTCACCTTCACGTTTCCGGTGTTGGAGAAGTTGATCGTGCCTATCGAGCCGTTCGTGGCAAGCGGCGTGAGCAGTGAGCCGAACGTGGTCGGGGACCTCGCCCAGCTGCTGTTGACCAGCACCGTCACGTTCAGAAGGGCCTCGTCATGCTCTGCGTTGCTCACGTTCGCCCGTATCTTCGTCCAGTAGTCCTGGGGCGACTGGCCGGCCGGAAGGGTTATCTCGATGTCGACTGTGAAGTTGTCGCCGGGGGAAACGTATCCCTGGTAACTGGGATTTAGGTCGAGCACGCACGTCGGGCAGTCGACCCTGAAGTTGCCACCCACGTCATGCATGTTTATGACGAGTAGCGGGGAGTTCCCGATGGATGCCACGGTTATGTTTCCTATGAATGTCATCATTCCGTGCTCTATGTCCTTGTGGACGTAGGCCTCGATGATATTCACGACGGGGTTTGCCGCGACTACCACCACGGTCGTGCCCTGTGTCGTGTTGAGTGTGTTGTCAGGGTTCCTCCAGCTCGCGTTCGCCGAGATCGTGATGAGGCCCGGAGGCGTCTTCGGAAGTATCGTGGCTATGATCCTCCAGGTGCATGACTGGTTGGCGCCGATCGTCTGGCATGAGAGATTTGACTCGTTGAACTGGACCTTGCCGCCGGAATCATCCAGAACGCTCAGGTTGACATCGTAGGAATTGGCCGGGCCCGGATTGGTGTAGTTTATCGTCAGGTTGAAAGAATAGCCCCCTGACTGGGTGATGTTGCTTGCGGTGAGCCAGGGCGGGCTTGTGCTTATGATGCCGTCGTTTCTTCCCCAGACGGTGAAATTATATATGGACGACTCGTTCATGTTGTTCTCGGGGTTCGGGTCCCAGGCCCTGACGGTCACGTTGTACACCCCCCCTACCGGCGGGACATACTGGACCCTGTAGGTGTCGTTTGAAATCTCGGTCATGTTCAGGTCGACATACCCCATCCCCGGCACCGCGATATGCGCCTGGACCTGGAAGACCTGATAGTTGTCGATGACACCAGCCGTTATGTTTGTGTAGTTGAGGTTGGCCTCGATGCTCACGTTCGGCATCACCGATATGTTGAATATCTGCGGCGGCGAGGTGTC
>CAYRIP010000025.1:0-8672 GCA_964424395.1 uncultured archaeon
GAAGCCGCAAGCAGGATGTCAGAGAAGAAGATAGGATGCCTGCTCGTGGTCGAGGACCACAAGCTGCTGGGCATAGTCACCGAGGACGACATTATCAAGAAGGTGGTCGTGGAAGGCAAGTCGCCCCACGACATCACGGTAGCGGACATCATGGTGAAAGAGGTCATCCACATCGCGCCCGAGGAGACGATAGAGGCCGCCGCGGAGCTCATGACGAAGAAGGCTATAAAGAAGCTTCCGGTCGTGGGCGACAAGAAGCTTATGGGGATAATAACTGCGACGGACATGGTGGCCGCGGAGCCCAAGATGATGGAGCATCTCGGGGAGCTTTTGCTGTTCGCCAAGAAGCCGCAGAGGATAGCCGGTTAGGGCATGCCGATTCCATAGCCGCATGATGCCGGTATTCAATGATGTTATATATTAACTACTTGTCAGTGATTACCGATAGGTTTTTAAAGGTTCGCGTGCTTAATTCAAAATGTAGGGTATATAGGAAATGGTATAATGCCGATCTTAGCTTTCCCGAGGGCGGGCACTGACATAATGGGCAGGCAGCAACAGCTCTATCAAGAGACCCCGGTAAGAGTCACCGGCGCTGTCAGCAATGCCGCGAAGGCTTCTCTTGAGAGGAATCTGAAAACTGCAGCCGCATCCCAAAAATATGCCTTGGAGCAAAGGGGTCTTTATGTCAGAAGCCATCAGACCGAATATCTGACAGCTAAGCCGATCAGCCCGAATGATGGTTTCACGGGAGCCTATACCAATGGCGATATGATGGTCGTCAATTCATATGCGATACCCGAATCCAGATACTACGCAAAGCTGAAGGGCTGGATGAATGGCATTGGCGGCAGATTCGGCCGGTATATGGCTGATAAGTTCGGCAGCAAAGAAAAGGCAAACGAGTCTTTGAGGTACACCATAGCTCACGAGGAGGGCCTCATCCTGACGCAGCTTCGGGAGATGGAGACGGATGATGGCAAAGTGATTTCGCCCTTCATCAAGAGACTATACGACGGTCTGAAGAATTATTATGCGCAGCGTCTGAAGAAGAATGACCAATGGCTTTCGGACCTTCTGGCCTACCTGAGCTTCAGGCCCCTGGCAGAAGGAGCGAACGAGGTCTTCGCCGAGAACGTGGCCAATGGAAGGACAGCTGAAGACATCATCAAGTTAAGAGGCAGACAGCCGGATACTTACAGCGATTACGCGGTAGGTTCTGCGAAGTTCTGCTTGGATCATGATCTGGATCCCGGCGAAGAAGCTGCCCATTTCTATAGCAGGCCGGATCTCCTAAACGATTATATCAAAGAGCATCCAGCCAGATTTAAGATCCCGACAAGCTACCTCAGAACAGCGGCGTGAATCCATTTCTCAATCACTGCCAGATTCGGAAGCAGCAATAGCGGCCCCGGCTTGGAATATTTATAAGGAAGATGGGAACAATAATCTATATGAATCAACAAAAGGGTATTACGCCAATAATAGCCATATTAGTGATTCTGCTGATAACCATAGCGATAACGGGTTCTGCATGGATATACATCTCGACCTACTACAGCGGCATGACCAGGGAAGCGATAGAGATAACCAGCGTAGACTGCATCAGTAACGGTGCAACGATATATCTGCACAACATAGGGACTGACACGGTCTCCACCAACAACATAGCAATCACAAGGGAAGTGGTGTCCGGGAGCTGCGTCAACTCCACCGGTGACATTCAAGCCGCGATGGCCTCTACATGGAGCGCCACTCAGGCCGGTCCTGGGGAGATACTGACGTTCACCGACACGAACTGCTGCAGGTCAGTCAATGCCAGCACTGCTCGTTACACGGTGATCGCGGGCGGCAGGGTCCAGAAGGTACAGATGAACTGCTGAAAGGCTATTCAATTGGCTTATAGATTAAGGAATCGGATTTGCAGGCTTAGAATGAAGGGCTTGATTGGCATTTAGCCGGTTAAGCCCAACCTTTTAGTATTCTTTTCGGTATTAAGCTATTATTTTTGTTTCTCCAATATAATTATATGCTAATAAGAAAGAAATCCCTGAAAATCCAGGAAAGGCTCGGGATGAACATAGGCGTCACCTACGGCGTGTCGACCATCCCGGTAGCCAAGACTATAAGCCAGACCTTAGACATCCTAAGGGAGCTTTACAAGATAGGATTCAAGGCACTCGTGCTGCCAAGAGAGCTCTTCGGTGGGATCAAGAACATGACGGAGCTCTACAAGGACTACTACGGCGACCTCCTAAGGCTCAAGAACATCGCCAAGAAGTTCAACATAGAGCTATCGCTGCATCTTTCCAATCTGACAGACCTCCCGGACGAGAAGCTTCGGCTCTTCTCGACGATCGCATCCGTTATGGACTGCAGGATACTGACCATTCACCCCACATTCTACCAAAGGATGCCAAAAGACCAGGCCAGAAAGCTGGTCGTCTACAAGATCAACGAGATCATGAACGAGCTTCGGATCAAAGTGAACATAGGCGTCGAGACCACGGGCAGGCTGGGCGAGCTGGGATCCATAGAGGATGTCATAGACATATGCAAGAGGACCAAGAACACGGAGCCGGTGATAAACTGGGCGCATGTCCACGCAAGGGGCGCCGGCTACCTGAAGAGCCAGGACGACTTCAAGAAGGTGATAGAGCAGGTCAAGCTGGGGGTGGGCCAGCAGTGGCTCAGAAACGCGTTCTTCTTCTTCTCAGGGATAAAATACGGCCCTTCGGGGGAGATAGGCCATACGCCGTTCCTTCAATCCGACCTGAAGCTAGAGCATCTTATAAGGAGCATCCTCGCATTCGGCATGCGGGGCACGCTCATCTTCGAGGAAGCCGCCAGGGAAAGGGACGTCGTCGCCATTCTAGACCAGCTGGGTGACATGGTCAGATGATAATAACCATCTCAGGGCTTCCCGGCTCCGGGAAGAGCACAACCGGCAAGATGCTTGCCGAGAAGCTCGGTTTTAAGTTCTACTCGGCCGGCGATTTCAGGGGCGAGCTCGCCATGGGAAAGGGAGTGACGATAGACGAGCTCAACGAGATAGGGAAAAAGGAGTTCTGGACGGACGACAGGGTTGATAAGAGGACAAAGGCTCTCGGGGAGAGCGAGGATGACTTCGTCATGGACGGCTGGGTCGCCTTCCATTTCATCCCGGATTCCTTCAAGGTTTTTCTCGATGTGGACCCAAGGGCTGGCGCTGAGAGGATATTCAAGCACAGGAGGCCTGATGAGAAGGAGGCTGAATCCGTTAAGGAGCTGATGGGAATACTAAAGGAACGGGTATCGGTGACTAATGACAGGTACAAGAAGTACTATAAGCTGGATTTCCTTGACATGTGCCATTTCGACCTAGTAATCGACACGACAAGCCTCACGCCGAGGCAGGTCGCGGATGAGATCTTAAAAGCCGTAAGGAGCAAGCGGCATGCGTAGTAACAATTTATATCGAGATGGGCAAATAATATTTAGGGTGTTTCATTTTGGATAGGATAAAAACGGGCGTTCCCGGTTTCGACGGCATAGTCGACGGCGGTCTGCCGAAGGGCTTCATCGTGCTTCTTTCGGGCGCCCCCGGGACCGGAAAGACCATATTCGGGCTGCATTTCCTCATTGAGGGGATAAAGAACGGCGAGAAGTGCGTCTACATCACGTATTCGCAGTCCCCGAAGGACATCAGGGACCAGGGAACCGTCCTCGGATGGGACCTGAGCACACTTGAGTTCGTCGAGATGAGGCCTGAGGAGTTCGAGGAATCGCTTGCGAACAAGAAGTACGATAGGATAGTCCTGGATTCGCTCTCATCGGTAGCGGTCATGACCAGGGATTCCCTGGGCCGCTTCATAAACAAGGTAAAGGAGATCGGTTGCACCGCCATCCTTATATCCGAGCTTCCTAAGGAGACACAGTGGCTGAGCAGGGACACCATATCGGAGTTCCTCTGCGACGGGGTGATAATCCTTAAGTGCGTCGAGGCGGCAGGAGACGTGAAGAACCTTCTCAAGGTCGAGAAGATGAGGTCGACCAAGATAGACCACAAATCGCTGATATACAACCTGACGGGCAAAGGGTTCGATCTGAAGACGTACAAGGTCAGCTAGAAAAAGGCTTCTTATTCCGGTCTCATCCTGGACTTCAATATCTTTCCCGCTTCACGTATGAACTTCCTGACATACTCCCTCTGGAGAAGTATGTGCTGCTTTGGAAGCTCGAGTATCTTTCCTTCCCTTGAGACCTTCCGAAGCTTCTTGAGCTCCTGATAGACCCCGAGGAAATCCTCAGGGATCATCCCGGTCTTTATGAGCTCCGCCTCGAAAGCGCGCTCAAGGTCCTTCATCTCGGATTTTGGCGGCGCCTTGTCTATGGCCTTGAGAAGCGTGAGGGTAGTCTCCCTCATGATGGTGAAGGACTTCTCTATGATGTTTTCCCTCTTCATGATCTCGATCTTCACTATGAGCTGCTGCATCCTCTTCACGAACTGCTTGGTCTTCCTGATCCAGCTGTCCAGCTCGATTCCGGACATGCTCTGCTTCTTCTTGTGCTCGACGTCCTTTCGCACCTTGACGATGTTCAGCAGCCAGTCTGCGTATTTGGGCTCCAGGAGCTTCATCTTGCAGACGGTCTTCTTCATGGCCTCTGGAGCATCGCCTGGCCTGGGAGGGTTCTCCCCGAGGAACATGAGCACCGCCTGCGCGGACTCAAGCATTGCGTAGTAGCAGTCCTCGACGACCATGTAGATCTTCGCGTTCTCGACCCGCTTGATCCTCTTCGGGCCCCTCTCGATGTACTTCTCGACCGCTTCCTTGCTGGGCTTGATCTCGCCCATCTGAAGAAGCCTCTTGATTGGAAGGAATATGTCCTTGTCATAGACCGGGACGCCTTCCCTTATGAAGTTGAATACTATCGGGTGGCCGAGCCTTACCATGTTCCAGAACTCGGTGAGAAGATAAGGCTGCTGCACGGACAGCTGGCTATGGATGTCCTTTGCGATCTTGACGAGCTCGGCGTCGATGCTGTCCTTTATCATCGGGGTCATCTTCTGCCTGGTGTCGTCCAGGATCACGAAAACGTCTATGTCTGATTTGCCCTTCCACTCCTCCCTCGCGGTCGAACCGAAGAGCACGACGGACCTTACGACCGGACCGTACTTCTTCAGGACCTGCTTGGTGAACCTCTTGAGGATGTCGATCCTCTCTTTCTTGTCCTTGACCTCGACTATCTGGTCCTCGGGGTTCTCCTCGACTGGAGGCAGCATCCCTGGCAGCTCCTTCTGGGGCGTGGGGGGCTTGATTGCCTTGGGCTTCTTTTTCGCAGCCATATCCGATTATTGTATATCAATTATAAAAATCAAACCCAAGGCAGAACTGGATTCAACGGGAGGGTAGCTACCTCATTTCCTCTTTCTTGAAGATTTCCTTCTTGCCCTTCTTGACGGAGGCCGTTGACAGGAGTCCCCATTCCTCTTCCGGGACCTCGAACAGGTCCTTTAGGACGTCGAACCTGTGGTCCATCATTATCTGCTCCTGCCTCTTGACGTCGAAAGCCGTCTTATCGAGGCCGTAGAACTCAAGAGGAAGCGCGTCCGGGGGCACGTCCTTGTCCAGGAACTTGGCCATGAGCTTGAGGGCGTCGACCGACTGCCTGAAAGGGTCATCGCCCCCGCCTCTTTCGAATATGAGGTACACCGTGTGGCCGGGGGCCTTGCCGGCTCCCGCGGTCCTCAGGATCCACAGGAGCTCGTATACCTCCGTCTGGCCGAGCTCGACGGGATAATGGGAATGCAGCGGCGTCGGATACGTACAATGAACCGACATGACCATGGTGCCGAAATCCGGGAAATCCTTCGCCATCTTCTTCCCCTCGACCCAGGGGTCGTAGCCCTGCGTCGCCAGATGCTCGTTGTCTATCGTCATCCAGAGGCGATTGGTCTTGAGAACCTTCCTCGTGGTCCTGACGGCGGAGTATATCTGCCTCGGGTGCGTGAGCATGTACCTGCCGGCGTACTTCGGGTCCCTGGCGTCGGGTATCTCTATCGTCACCTGCAGCTTCCTTGCTATCTCCTGCAGCTCGGGCTTCCCCTTGAGCTCCTTCGGTATGAGGTCGTTGTCGATCCATTTGAGTAACGCCCTGATATGGCCCTCCAGGAACTTCGCGCCGACGACGGCGTAGAAGAACTGCTTGAACTCCATGTCGTTTTCCTTCTCGGCCTTGTTCCAGGCCCTGATCAGCCAGCCATTGTCCGAGTAGTCCATCTTGTACCTCGCCAGCACGTCCTTGTAGACATCCGCCATGGCCATCCACTGCGGATCCTTCGTGAAGAAAAGATGGTGAGCGGCGATCTTGTATGCGTCCACGAGCCTGCCGTACGTATCGATCTTCCATCGTCTCTTCTCATACGTCTTCCTGGCCAGCTTGTTCCTGACGGCGGTGTCCATCAGCTGCCTTCTCTCCTCGGATTCCATCCGCCCGGATTCCTCGGCCACAGCGACAGATATCCTCTCGATCTCCGACTTCAGCCAAGCCTCCATCTTGATGACCTTCTGCCTGTTCGCCTCGGTCCTCCTCCTTCCGAACTCCTTCTGAGCCGCCTCGACCTTCTCCCTGGCGGGCCTCGACCTCCTCTCAACCTCGGTCTGGTCCCATATCCTCCACTTGGCATGGGCCCTCGACTGAGCATCGTAGAATTCCTCCTCGCTAAGTATGAACTGCTCGTATGTTATGTCCCCAAGCCTCCTCATGTTATCGACGAACCAGTTCCTCAGCCTCGTGTTCTCGTAAAGAACCTCCGAGACGAACCTGCCTGCGTGGTCGCACATGGTGATGGTCAGCTTGGTACCGGTGTAAGTAAGCAGCTCGACCCAGAAGTGAAGGCATGCGTGAAAAAGTACATACTTGCATCCGGCGTTGACCGCGGACCTTACGGACTTCTCCATGTGGTCCTGGGCGTCCCTCCAGTCCGTCCTCTCTGGCATCGTCATGGGAACCGTCAGGCTGCCGTGGAAGAAGAGGTCTAAGCCCTGGTTCTTGGCGATGTTACGAAGCTCTATGCCTTCAGTGTAGCTTATCTCGTGGGGCGTGTCCCCGGATATCTCCATCACATCTGCCCCTCGGGTCAGCGCGTACCCAATCTTCTTGACGGTGCTCGCAAGGCTGACATCGTGCGCTATGTAATACAATCCTGTGGTCACTCCTACCTTGAAGGGCATGCAAGCTCCTTATCTCACGGCGGCTGTACGCCAGAAAGCTTCCCGAAATTCGCTTTTATGTAACGTATGAACGGGTCCGTCATCGCCGAGCCCATATACCTGCCGTACATCTTGCTCAGCCTTTCGTTCCTCACGGTCTCGTACGGGCCTATCCTCATGAAATACTTAAGGAAATGCCTACCCTTTGGCACGAATTCGAGCCACCAGTCATCGAACCTCCTGTTGAAGTTGTCCCTCTTCGTCCTGTACTTATCAATAAAATTCCTGATTCCGGCGAATCGCCCCTTTGCCTCGGGATCGAGGTTGTACCTCTTCTCGACCTCCCTTCTCAGCTTGTCCTCGACCTCGCGGACGCCGATGAGCTCTTTCACATACTTGTTCATCCACCTGTGCTTGGCCTCGATCTCAAGCAGGGCCACGAGGATGACGTTCTGCGACACGATGTACGGTATGATCATGCAATTCCAGTCGTCGATCTCCTCCTTGCCTCCCTCGACCTTGAACAGCGGGCTGTATATGTCGAGGTTGTAGAAGCAGTAATAGTACCTGTCCGGGTGGAGCCTCGGCTGCGGCTCGTAGAAACCTGGGGTGTTCCACTTCGGCATCTCCTCATCGACTATGATAACGTCGTCATCGGTGAGGTTCTCCTTCTTCTTCAGCGCATCGCCCTCCTTCTTGGTCTTGACTATCCTTATCTCGTATCTCTCCTCTATCTTCTTGGCATAGCGCCTCACGAAGCTGTCCCAAGGGTTAATCTCGCCTGGGACGAACCCAGGCTTTCCGACCTCCTCTGCCGTGAACATCTTCCACATGAACACCCTGACACTGTAGAAGGCGTTAGGCTTGAGCCAGGGCAGTACCCCTGTTGTGAGCACCTTCGAAGGATCCGACTCCGTGCTCTCCCTCATCATCTTCAGGTTGACCAGGTAGGGCTTGAGCCATTCCCTGTACTCATCGACGGATTTCCTTCTTGCGGCCACCAGGTTCCTGACCCTCGCGTACCTGTCCCGGATGTCTGGGAAGAATATCTTCTCCCACTCCTCGAAGACCTTGTTCTTGGTCTTTAGGACGGTCGCCTCGGCTTCCGATATCTCCAGCTTCTTCCTTATCGACTTGGGGGAATTCCTGTCCTCCTTGTCTATGGTCGAAAGCCGCAGGAAATCGGTTATTATCGTTGGCCACCTCTTCGTCATGCTGATCATTGAATAGCCCTCTCCCGTGTGGGCGTCCACCCTATCAACGAAGAGAGCCCTCAGGACGTGCTCGTCCTTCTTGCCTTCCTTGAAATAGTCGAGTATCTCCCTGTACTTCCTCTCGTCGTGCTTCAAGAGCTCGAAATCGGCGACCGCCTGCGCAGCCGATGCGAGACCGGCTTTCACCTGGCCTTCCAGCTCCTTCTTCTTTGAGATGATGCGGCCGTACATCTCGGGGTGCGAAGGAGATACAGCGATGCTCTCC
>CAYRIP010000025.1:8682-10589 GCA_964424395.1 uncultured archaeon
TGAAATGGTATTTTGGCATGGTGTATGCCATCATGGCGTAGATGAGGTTGCCGTGCCCAAAAGGCGTGGTAGCATTGATCATGACCTGCTGGTCGGGTGGGGCTTCGCAGATCGCCTCGCCGCCGTTGATGATTCCTTTACCCGGCCCACTGCTCCATTTTTCCAGCCAGTCGCTGAAGAGCAGCTTGGGCTCCGATGTGCTCGTCAGAGTCTTTGCTTCGATCTCGGTATCCCCTGCCATACTAATCTATTGACTGCAACAAATAAAATGTTTTGGTGCCGTTTACATGAAAACAAGCACGGACCCGATTATGAGCGCGATGACCCCTAGGATCACGCCGCCTATCGCAAGGTCCGTTTCCTGATGCTTCTGGGAGCTCGGCAGGAAGAAGACGCAGAAGATTCCGAATAACAGCAGCAATATACCGATCCCTAGACCCCAAAGACCAAACATATTTAATATTTGATTGGCAATTAATAAAAATAAGGGGTGTAATGCGGAATGCCGGTGCTTGCCAGGATGAAGATGATGATCGAGGAGGAGCTTTATCCTCCCAAGGGCGCCGCCAAGGGGTCCCCGAGGTCCATTCTTACCTACATCGGCCCAAATCCGGGCAAGCTCTACCCAAAGACGAGGGAATTCGCCAAGGCTGTCTTCAACGCCACGGACGCAGACATCCACGAGGAGATATACGACTGGGGCAAGGGCGAGAAGGAGAAGTACAGGGTGAGGTTCTACCTGCTCAGGGACCTCGACAAGTTCACATACTATTTCATCAGGATCGATGTGAGGGGCGAGGGAACGGAGAAATCAGGAAAGGGTTCCGTCACCATAAGGCCCCTGCTTAGGACTGAATACCCCCAGGACACGATGTGGCAGAGGACGATCTTCTACGAGATGATAAGGGTCTTCTGGCACAGGCTTTTCTACCACAACAGGAGAAGGGAGTACATCTGGGAGGGGAGGAACCTGCTGTCCATGCTTCAGTCCCAGCTGAGGGACTATTTCAAGGAGCTACAGGAGCAGGAGCAGCATGGGTAAGCTTGTTGTGATAGACGAGTGCCTGGTCCCAAGAAGGCTTTCGTGGCTCCACTACAAGGGCCCCGATCCGATAGGCTTCATGAAGGATTTCAAGAAGACCCTCAGGTTCATCTTCGAGGTCTCGACCACGAGATGCCGGGAGAAGAAGCTCCTTTGGGATTACACGGGCGACCCGATACGTTTCTACAATGAATGGTGGGTGCACAAGGAGCTGAGCAGGTTCTCCGAGATGAAGGTGCACTTCAGGATACTCGGATACGTATCCAAGGGCAAGAAGGACGGCAACTTCAGCCTGGAGATGTACGGCGAGGTCAGGCACACGTTCGAGCCGAGCAACTGGTTCACGAAGTACGTCTGGCTGTTTTACAACTACATTTTCTACAACCAGCTCAGGAACAAATATTCCGAGACGTGCAGGGATTACATAAACAACTACATGAACTGGGTAAAGGAGAACTACAACCTGAAGACCGTGAAAACGGCCGAGGACAAGAGGGACTTCTTCAGAGAGGAGATGGACAAAGCGCCTCCCCCGGAAGAGGGGGTCGAATTAGTCCCCCCCCCCCCACAAAGGAACATTTCTGATTCTCAGGCGCCTGCGGCTCTAAGGACATCCTCATAGGGAGCGTCCGTTATCAGCCCAGTGGCGGAGAGGTGCGTCCTGCTTGTCCTGTGACCTTTTCCATTGAGATTGTTCATTATGTCTTCCATCCTTCTGGGCGGCTTCTTGAGCAGCCTGAAGACCTTCGGGAGGTCGTAATAGAAAGGCACGTCCATCTCGCATACGCAGGCCTTAAGCTCCTTCGTCCGCAGATGATCCCGCGAGCGCAGGTCATCGAGCATCTTGGAGCAGAAATCCCGCTCG
>CAYRIP010000026.1:0-7080 GCA_964424395.1 uncultured archaeon
TCATAATACCCACAATCATAAAACAGGATTCCCCTGCCAAATCCCATCTATTGACGACGTCCGGAAAAGGTCTCAGGTCACATAAATATCCCCGGGTCCAATATAAGAATCAATGACCTGTTATGTCAAGCACCTGAGCGAGATAATGAGAAGAGCGGGCGCCGAGAACACTTACGAGAACAAGCAGCTTCTTGACAAGATAGTGCGGGAGGTCCTTTCGATGGAGCGAAACGACTGCCCCGATGTATGGAAAAGCGTCAAGGCTATAATGTTCAGCGGCAACGAGAAGCACAAGATGCTCTTCGAGGACAGGGTCGTTGAGATTTTCATCAAGAGACTTGTCACTGGGTAGCATGATCAACCCCCTTTTTGCGCTGAGCGGGATCGGAATGATGCTGGTTGGGCTCATGCCCATCCTATGGTGGAGATACAGGACGCTCGTTCCGTGGCGCGATTTCTGGTACGGCGCTGGCATCTGGGCTGTCGCTATTTCCATCAAGCTCCTGATGGACGTCACCATAACGCCTCTTATGGTAAGATGGCTCGGGGGGATATATACGGGCATCGGCATCGCCATACTCATGGGCGCATATGTGGGCCTTCGGACGGGATTCCTCGAGTCAGGCCTCACGTACATCTTCGCAATCAAGAAGAAGCTGAAGGGTTACGATTTCCAGCAGGCCGTCGCGTTCGGACTCGGCTTCGGCGGATCGGAAGCCTTCCTTCTCGGGATAATATCATTCCTGAACATCGCGGTGCTCCTGGCGTTCCCGCCTATAATCGACCTCCTCCCGGCCGCCGACAGGGCGGCCTTGCTTACCCAGCTCACCCTGCCGAGCATACTCATAATGGCCCCCATCATCGAGAGGGCGTTCACTATCATGCTGCACGTGTTCTGCACGGTGCTGGTCATACAGGCCGTCAAGACCAGGAGGACGGAGTACTTCATGCTCTCTCTGGTCTACAAGACCCTTGCGGACGGCATGCTCCCGCTCCTGACCATGACGTTTGACCGAAGCACCGTTGCCGGCGTCTATTCCATCGAGGCCTTCGTCGTGGCACTGGGGGCAATCAGCCTTGGGGGATTGATATGGGTAAGGGGAAGGTTCGGGAAGAAATCCAGGAAGAGGACGGGGAAGAGGGCTTCGATCATCATGGTGATCATAGTCACCCTGGCAATTGTAGCCCCTTCCGCAATAACAGCCCAGAGAAACGTCGCCTCTCCTGTTGTCAGGAGGACTGTCAACTTCGATGACTTCAACGGAAGGTACAACTTCATACTCAACGGCAGCATGATCGGCCACAGCGAGTTCGAATACTCCGGAAAGTCCATGTACGAAGGGACCGACACGTACATGATATCAGAGGTCGCCAACCTCTCGAGCACGGAATTCGACATGAGCATCGAGGGCGTCCTATACGTGACGCTCGATGCGCGCCCCAGGTTCTTCAATATGACCATCCGCAAGAACGGGGACCTGAAGAACGTGATATGCGAGTTCGAAGACGGGACAGTCACCGAGACGATAACCGAGAACAACGCGACAAGGACGGTCCGCGTCTTTGCCCATCCGGATTCCTTCGTGATCGCAAACAACATGATATCCCACTGGGCCCTGATGTTCAGGGCGGCGAAGCTCGAGCCCCAGAACACATACATCGTCCGCCTATTCAGCCCCAACATCGGAACAGAGCTCGTTCGGTCCCTGGAGATAAGCGATGTGCAGTTCGTCAACATCAACGGCCACGAATACGAGGCGTACGTCTTCGAGGAGGAGACGGGAAACCTCAACTACGTTACGCCTGATGGAGTTCTTCTCAAGATAGAGAACCATATCCTGGACATAGTCCTGAGCAACGGCGAACCCAGAAGCGGCACTGGGCTCTTCAGATGAATGCTTCTGTCCGAGCATTCGCTGAATGAATCCACGGCTTGTCTTTCTCGTCCCACCTGTGGTCCCACACTGCATAAGGTTTAAATTTGTTAGCACCAAAAACGGGTAATTCACGTATTTTTGAACCGGAGATTGAATGAGCGTGGAGCGATGGATCACATGGCCCAATACCAGTCCGCAGGAATGGAGAAGCGCGGTTTCCTTTACAGGTGCGCTAACACGATATCGAAGCCCGCAGCCTTCGCTCTGGCGAGCTGGGGAGGAAGCGAGGCCTACAGAGGAATCACGGAGAACGGCTTTTCCGATTGGGCCGGCGGGGGGATCGACAAGGTCAACTGGCTGTCATCAACGCTCAGCGGAATAGGCGGGGTAGAGGACAAGATAACAGGGTTTGTCGGTAAGGCTCCTTATGTTGGGGAGTATCTGGATGGCTTCGTCGATTTCGTCATGCCGACCGACGGCGCTGAGCTTGCGGCTCTCACATCGCTTGCAATCGCAGGCGGCCTTCTCGTCAATCAGGGTGTCAAGTTCGGCAAGGACCCGCTTGGATACATCGGCCGGGTGAAAAGGGCGGTAAAGGACAAGCTGGGAGAATACGCGAGCGTCGTAAGGGATCCGAATGGTTCCTCATACTCGCCCCATCCGATCCAGGCCACCAAGAAAGCCGCGAGATACGTATGGAACACCGCGAGGCACGCATGGATAAACATACCGGCGCTGATGCTTAACAACTACGTCGCCGGCGGCCTGGGCAAGACGGGCGAGGCGCTTGGGAAAGGAACGAAACTCGCGCTTGACAACTCAGGAACCATAGACGGCGTCGGCAACGTCATGGAATACCTATCAAATCTGCATGTAACGCTCGACATCATCACGCCGACAAGAGAGCAGCTTGCGGACCTCGGCGCCTGCTTCGCGGCAGCCACCCCATGGATAGTCGCAGGATCGGCAGCAGCCATCGGCGGGAAGCTGGCGCAAAGATACACGGACAGAAAAATCCGTGAAGGCATAGATGCGGCCGGCGCGGTTGCCAAGGAACAAATTGAGACACCGGATGCCTGATGGAAAGACGCTCTTTCTGATCGGTCGAATCTTGCGTCCCGGCCTGTACCGTTCGGGCTTTTAAGCACTGCCCGCATTTAATATTCCTATGGATTTCCTAGAAGCTGTCATACTGGCGGTCGTCCAGGGCATCACCGAATGGCTCCCCATAAGCAGCGAAGGCGTTTCCAGCCTGGTGATGATAAACTTCTTCGACAAGAGCCTCGCCGAGGCGATATTCATGGCCGGGTGGCTTCATACGGGCACCCTCCTCGCTGCAACCGTGTACTTCTGGAGGGACATAAGGGAGATCATTCATAACCTGCCGAAGTACGTGAGGGATCCCAGGAACAAGGATGGATATTCCGGCCTCACCAGCTTCCTGATCATATCGACCATATTCACCGCTGCCATAGGAGCACCGCTGCTTCTTTTCAGCTTGGACAATATCGATTTCGCGGGAGGGAGCGCCATGGCGTTCATAGGGATCCTTCTGATCGTGACGGGCCTGATCCAGAGGTTCATCAGGCCTTCCAGAATCGTCGCCGGAACCGTCAGGATGTCAGACGCTGTCATCGTAGGCATCATACAGGCATTCGCGGTACTGCCCGGTCTCAGCCGCTCAGGACTCACGACATCCACGCTGCTGCTAAGAAAGCATGACCCAGAATACGCCCTGAAGCTGAGCTTTCTTATGAGCATACCTGCGGTCTTCGTTGCCGAGGTGGGGCTCGTCCTGATGCAGAAGGTCGTCTTCGACATGTCTTCGCTGGTCGCTATAATCGTGTCATTCCTGCTGGGGCTCCTAACCCTTGGATCGCTTCTGAAGATCGCCCAGAGGGTGAACTTCGGCTACTTCTGCATATTCCTTGGCGCCCTCAGCATGCTGGCTGTATTCTTCTGAGCTACCAGAAAGCGCTATTCCGGATGCCGGGAAAAAGACTAAAGAAGCCTCAGAAGAAGTATCGTGATGCCGGCAACAAGGGGCATGGTGATGTTGTCCTCGATCCTTCTCCCCTTGACGAAATCGATAGCCTCTATGCTCATCGCAAAAAGGGAGGCGAGCAATGCCTCAACGGGGGAGACGAAGAACATAGCCCCGATGAACGCGACGAGGAAGCCGGCCATGCTCCCTTCCAGGAACTTCTGATCGCTGAGGGGATGCCTGAGCCTGCCTATCCTCATCCCAACGAGAGGTGAAACAGAATCCGCCAGCACGAAAATCGTTATGGATGCAAGGACAACGTCCCTTTCGAACAAGGCCATCGTGAGCAGAAGGCCTACTCCGAAGAAAATGGCCCCCCTACCCGGCACGCCGCCATCGACGTCATCCTGCCTCTCGAAGCGCTCCAGGAACCACCGTATCAGCGGCAGCGGCCTCTTCCTGCTCACCGCGGATATCAGGAAGCCGACTATGACGACGCCTAGCACTAACCAGACATCTACCAGCATGTAATAGATCGCGGCAACAATCAATATCCCAATCAACAGATGGAAGAGGTTCCTTCTCGTCTCAAGCGAAAATAACGCCATAAATAACCATCATCGAATCCGCTATTTAAAGACCTTGACAGCGGGGAAAAGTTCTTTGCTTGGTATTGTCGGGTCCTTAGTCCTTCCGACCTTGAACTTAGGAACTCCGATATCAATCAACTGTTTAACATGACCTTCATCGAGCATCAACACCCCGGATTTATTGCATACCATCCTGTCACCCGAAATACCGGAATGCAGCTCGAAAGATTTCGCCATTTCGGACGTCTTACGATAATGGTCCTTGGCGCTTGCACAATCCCTTTGGCAGTGGTGATTGACTATCACTATGGACCTGGAAATGTTATCCGAACCGATTTCCCTGAAGAATCTATCATTGACTCTTCCTTCAGATGTGATCACATCCTCAGGCTTGATGACAACGTCATCATATTTCTTGAATAAATGCGCATACGTACGAGGGTCATCGTAATGTCTGATGACCGAGCATACGTATCTCAGGTTGGGACTTCTACGACCATTAACACCGTCACTGCCATACCTTTTCATGACTGCTTTCGCATACGCCCTATTCGCTAGCACCACGCCATTGTCGCTGCCGCTATCGGCGAGCAAATCGAGATATTCAAAGGCCTCATTCATATCGTCTTGGCCGTTTGGACACAGGTTGGTCATCGTCACGAAAAACGGTACTCCCTTTGCGTTCAGACGCTTGGCCCTGGCCTTTATTAGATCTTGCGTCTTACCACGCCAGTCGTCATTCCCTTCTGATATATACCTGGCAACGGTCTTTCCGCCACGAAAAGACAAATGATTTGCATCGAAATCGTCCCCTCCCTTGAAATTCCTTCCGCCATTAAGGTCGCACGGGTAAGAACCGAATCCACAGACCTTGTAATGGATGCCTTGGCTATCCGTATATCGTTTTCTGATCTTTCCATGATCGATCAATACATGAGGGAGTTCTACCGTGATTTCTAACATATTTTCATTACTATATTATAACAAAAATATATAAAGATTGATGATATACCCGAATAACCGATTTGAAAGAAATATTATTTGTCACTTCTTATTCTTCCTGATCGCGGCGTTCACGAGCCTGAGAGCGTTTATCTTGATGAATCCCTTAGCGTCCCTCTGGTCGTATCCGCCCGCTATGTCCATGCTTGACTGCGATTCGTCGTATAAGGAATTTGGTGATTCCCTTCCGGTCACGATTATGTTGCCCTTGTAGAGCTTGAGCCTTACCTTGCCGGAGACGTACTCCTGGGTCTTGTCGATCATGGTCTTTAGAAGCTCCATCTCGGGAGCGTACCAGAAGCCGTAATAAACGAGCTCAGCGAACTTTGGGATAAGCCCGTCCCTGATGTGCATGACCTCCCTGTCCATGGTAAGCCCCTCAAGGTCCCTGTGGGCGACCTGCAGGACGGATCCAGCCGGAGTCTCATACACTCCCCTGGACTTGATGCCAACGAACCTGTTCTCAACCATGTCTACCCGGCTGATGCCGTTCTTCCCAGCGATCTCGTTCAAGTAAACGAATAGCCTCAACGGGGTCGTCTTGACGGTGCCGTCATCGAGGTTCTTGACCCTGACAGGAATCCCCTGCTTGAACTCTATCTCGATCATGGTCTCCTTGTCAGGCGCGTCCTTTGGTGATACCGTAAGCTCGAACATGTCCGGCCTCGGGCCCTGGGCGGGGTCCTCAAGCATGCCTGCCTCGTAGCTGATGTGCATGAGATTGGGGTCGGAGCTCCACGGTTCCTTCTTCGTCGCCTTAATGGGGATCCCGTGCTTGTTAGAATAATCAATAAGGTCTGACCTTCCCTGGAACATCTTCAGGAACTCATCGTCCTTCCAGGGAGCGATGACCTCCACCCCCGGCATCAGGGTGTAATAGGTAAGTTCGAACCTGACCTGGTCGTTGCCTTTTCCGGTGGCCCCGTGCGAGACCACGTTCGCGCCTTCCTTCTTGGCGATGTCTATGTGCCTCTTGGCTATCAAAGGCCTTGCAAGGGACGTCCCAAGCAGGTATCTCCCCTCATAGACGGCATTGGCCTTTATCGCGGGATAGATGAAGTCCTTTATGAACTCCTCCTTCAGATCCTCGACGTATACCTTTGAGGCGCCCGTTTTCAGCGCTTTCTTTCGGATCTCCTCGAAATCCTCCTTCTGGCCGACGTCTGCCACGTAAGCGATGACATCATAGCCCTTCTCTTTGAGCCACTTAAGAATAACCGACGTGTCAAGACCGCCGCTGTAAGCCAAAATGACCTTTTTTCCGCTCATGTGACTATTAATTATAGCTTATATAAATATATTATTAACCAATAACTACTACAATATCTTAGGTTTGGAGGGTAACGTATTTAAATACTCCTCTTAAAATAAGAATGATTTTTGGAAAGTTATTCCAAAAAGTTGCGCGAGATGATTTGATGAAATTATGGGAAAACGGGAACGGGGTCGGCGTTCATGAGAAGGTCGAGGAATTCACTGCTGGCGAGGACATCAGGCATGACCAGGAGCTCGTCGAGTGGGACGCAATAGGCTCTATTGCCCACGCCACGATGCTGAACAAGATCGGCATACTCACCCATTCTGAGCTGATGGACCTGAAAAAAGCCCTTATCGATGTCGTAAACCT
>CAYRIP010000026.1:7090-10148 GCA_964424395.1 uncultured archaeon
GGACGAGGACGTGCACACGAAGATTGAGAACTACCTGACAGAGACCCTAGGCAATGTCGGCAAGAAGATACACACCGGAAGGAGCCGAAACGACCAGATCCTGGTCGACCTGAGGCTCTATACGAAAGAGAAGCTCATCAAGATCGAGAAGAACCTCCTTACCCTCTGCAGGGAGATGACAAGGTTCGCTGAGAAGCACAAGGACGTTCCGATGCCAGGTTACACCCATTTCCAGAAGGCCATGCCCTCATCGGTGGGCCTTTGGGCGATGGCGTACGTGGAATCGTTCTTGGATGACCTAAAGCTCCTTAAGGCCGTATACATGATCAATGACCAGAATCCCCTCGGTTCTGCCGCGGGCTACGGTGTCCCGCTCGAGCTGGACAGGGACATGACGACCAAGCTTCTCGGGTTCGGCTCGCTGCAAAACAACGTACTCTATGTCCAGAACAGCCGTGGAAAGATCGAATCGATGGTGCTTTCCGCTCTCATGCAGATAATGCTTGACCTCGGGAAGCTGAGCAATGACATAATACTATACAGCACCGAGGAATTCGGTTTCCTGGCGATAGGCGAGAGGTTCAGGACCGGCAGCAGCATAATGCCAAAGAAGAGGAATCCCGACATCCTCGAGCTGGTTAGGGGAAAGGTGAATATAGTGACATCCAGCCTAAACCTGGTCGTCGGAACGATAAAGACGCTTCCTTCCGGATACCAAAGGGACCTTCAGGAGACGAAGGAGCCCCTTATGAAGAGCCTGGGGGTGACGAACCACTCGATAGATATGGTCACCATGGCAATCCTTGATATCACGGTCAACAAGCAGAGGCTGCTCGAGTCTTTCACCTCGAGCATATTCGCAACGGACGAGGCATTCAAGCTGGTTTCGCAAGGCATCCCTTTCAGGGACGCATACAAGCATGTCGACTACAACTTCCAGAAGTACAATAAGGAGTCTCCTGAAGATATCATAAAGAATAGGAAGTACAAGGGAACGACCGGGGATCTTGGGATATTGAACTTGAAGAAGAAGATCGACAGGGACTTTGCAGCCGCCAAGGCACGTGAAAGCGAATTCCGAACCGTCATCGACAAGCTGATCAAGGGATGAATCCGCTGTCTATTTTATAGAATTATGTGAATGAACGGCTTTCGCAACAGGAGCGATCTAAAGCTTCTTCTTGATGATGATATAGGTCGTTATGTTCTCGACCCCTCTTTTCTTGAGATTTTGGATTATGAACTCGTTTAAGGCGTCTATGTCCTTGGTTGATACCTTTATGAGCACGTTGGTGGCTCCGGATATTATGTAGCACTCATCCACCTCAGGAAGAGCCAGCAGCTCTCCGGAGAACTCGTCCTGATGAAGCTTCGATGTATATGCGATGTTTATCAGTATGAACGCCTCGATCTCCATGCCAAGCTTCTTCTTGTCGATTATCGCTGTGTAACCCTTGATTATCCCGTTCTTCTCAAGGTTCTTTATCCTGTTGAAGACCGTTGTGATGGGAATCCCGGTCTTCCTGGCGATCTGCTTCACACCGAGCCTTGCGTTTCCCTGCAAGGACTCGATTATCGTCATGTCCTTGTCCTGCAGCTTCTTCGTCTTTTCCATTGCCATATCAAGCCCCAATTGCGTGTTTCCCTCATATAAAATTGAATAATGAAATATTTTTTCATGTTTCATCTTTTTAAAGATTATCTATATACCAGTTATGCATTTTACGGATGTATATTCCTTTATGATAGCGGTTTTAATATATTTTCCTCAAAAATAATGGAATAATTTTCACTTTTCGAAAAACGATATGCAGCATGGCCATACATTTGGAATGATTTTCCATATTTATGGACAATTTCAGCAAATATCGTGTATTCTTTCACCATATGAAGAAAGTATTTTTATTATAGTCCGACCAAAAGAGTAGCATGGAGATGGAAACCTATTACGCTGAGAGCAATGAAAAGAAGAGATACTTATCAGACGACCATCTCGACACCAGGGAATTCGACTTCATGCAGAACTTCGCCAGCGACATCGACGACATCAGGACGCATGGCGCAGACGCTGCGGAGAATTGCCTAAGCGTAGTCAATACATCATTCCCCGTGTCATGGGGAAACATATTTTGGTCCGAAACGGACGGTAAGTGATGCCATATGGAAAGCGTGGTGAAGCTCGATTCCAAGGGTAGGATTCTAATTCCCGTCAGCTTCAGGAAGAAGCTGAGGATAAGCGCAGACACCGAGCTTGTCCTGATGCAGGGCGATCGGAAGAACGAGGTCAGGATGATGCCTCTGAGCGAACAGACCGCCGCAAAGTGCAAGGTGCTTCTATCCAACGGTCCCGGAAACCTTACAAACGTCATGGAGGTGCTTGATATGCTCAACGTGGGTGTTCTCATGAGCGAGAGCCGAAACCTCATGGGAAACGGCACCTCCGAGTGGACATTCGTTCTTGACACATCCAAATCCAATGAGCAGAACAAGGACATACAGAGCAGGCTGGAGTCTCTAAGCGGCGTGAAATCAGCAAGCTTCTCAAACGGTGAACCGTCAGCATCGGCCCGCTGACCCATCAGATATTATCCGGCAAGGACCCATCCATTCGTTCCCGTTTTTCTAGGAAAGTATTAAATAAGACAGGACAAATCTATACAGAGGGGATTCGATTGGATTATAAAGAGATCGGCCTTAAATGCGGGATCGAGATACATCAGCAGCTCGACACCGCTCACAAGCTATTCTGCGGATGCCCGCCGAGGTTCTCCTCCGACAAGCCAATAGCAGCGGTCAGGCGAAGGATGAGGGCCGTAGCCGGGGAGCTTGGAAGGGTGGACGCCGCCGCCATGCATGAGCTGATCAGGGGAAAGGAATTCAATTATCAGGTATACGATGACGCGACGTGCCTCGTCGAGACGGACAGCGAGCCCCCGCATTCCCTGGACAGCGAGTCGCTTGAGACAGCTTTGATCGTGGCAGTAATGCTCAACTGCGAGATACCAAACGAGGCACATGTCATGAGAAAGACCGTCATAGACGGCTCCAACACATCAGG
>CAYRIP010000027.1:0-6676 GCA_964424395.1 uncultured archaeon
CGCGTCGGATCCGCTCCAGCTGACGTTGGACCACGACGGCGAGTTGTTCGTGTACATGGGTGTGGTCACGACGTTGGATGTCACGGGAAGGTCGGAGTCGGTCGTGCTGCAGTTGCATGACGAGAAGTCCGGCGCCGCCATCGGCCCCGCATCGCATGACCAGTTCCCTGTGTTGTTGGCGTTGTCTATCGGCCTGACCCTGTAGCAGTAGGTGTGCGGGCCAGGGCCCGCCGCCGTCGCGTCGATCGTATAGAACTGCTGCGCGGCCGGGATGCTCAGGATGTAGTTCTCCCAGCCCAAGATCGGGTAGATTGTATCGTCCACGTACTGGAACTCGTAGTGATCTATGCCCGAGGCGACTCCGCCTACGGGAATGTCCAGGCTGCCCCACCGCACATCGAAGATCAGCCCCGCGTTCGCGCCTGGGATGCCTGTGCCGGCCGGCAAAGTTATCCACGCATCGGGCTTGTTGGTATCCACGAAGAATGTGTGGTTGTTATAATCGGAACTGAGGACCCACCCGCCGTTGGTATCGAAGTTTGACTGAAGGGCGCATCCGGTGAGGTTCCATTCCCCGTCAAGCGTGGTCGGGCTGTAGTTCAGATGGGTGTCCGCGGTGGCCTTGTAGTTTATCCACTGGTCCACGAAGAGCGTGCTGCCGTCGGACCTGGTGACGTTGCATTCCAGCAACGGGATGAACGTGCACGCGGGGACGTTCGGATTCAGCACGGCGCTGATCCCCTGGACGAGGATGCTGAATGGCTTGGTCGGCCCGTAATAATCCGTCGCAGGAGGCGAATATGTCACCCAGCCGCCTGTTATCTCGGTGTTCAGTTTCGAACCGCATCCTCCCGCACCGCAGCAATTGTCTATGGATAATGAATCTGTGCATGCATGGCTGTCGCCGGCGATGGTGGCTCCCTGCCAGCTGGCTCCGCAAAGGTTGGCGAACATCGCGCATGGCCAAGTCCCTGCGCTGTAATCGAAGCATGCCCTCTCATCGCCTGCGCCGAGTGCCGGGGGAGTGCATCCCAGGGGACATACGCCGGCCGTGTACAGACTGTGCATGTAGCATCCTCCAGTGCCGTTGCAGACCCCGTCTCCCACTCCCGGGATGGTGCACGGGACGCCACAATCCTTGTTGAAGCAGACCCCGACCATGAATCCGTCGCTGTAAGTCCATCCGCCCCATCCGAACAGGCTGTCGTTAGCCCTTACCCTGAAGATGTAGGATTCCCCTTGCAACAGCGCGGCCGACAGGTTAGTAGGCTGGATTATGTACATCTTCCTCAATTCCGTGCTCACTGGGGGAACGACATTGATATAGCCTTCTGCGACTACGTTCAGTAGGCTGTCACGTAGCTGATAGTGATATCCTTCTATTCCCGGTCCGGGGCCCCAGTCAGAACCGTTCCATGTGGCTCCCACTCTGTCCGTATCGGCTATCTCAGCCACGTCGGGATCGCTTATCAGCGCGTTCCAGTTTACGTCGCGGACCCACTCGACGGTCGGGCCCTGCTTGTCGATCTGGTAGGGCCCGCTGAAGCTCCATATCACGTTGTCGGCGGTATCGTTGACCTCGACGTGCAGATACCACGAGCCGTCTGATGATACGGTCTCCATGAAAGTGTCTGAGGCACCGGCGAGAGCCGCGAATGCGCTCCAGGCTGACGGCTGCGCCATGTTGTTCGTGAAGGCGTACCTGTATCCCTTGAGGCCCGAAGCCGCGTCGCTTACGTCGACCGTGACCGTGACATCGGTAATATCCCATGGCCGGTTGGCGGGAGTGAACAGGTCCACGCTGGGTGGCGTCACGTCGGCCCTTATCCTGTAGTGGCCGGTCAGTCCCCAGTTGCCGCTACCATCCTGCGCCCTCACATGGAAATACCAATCGCCGTCCGCAACGTCCACGAATGAGATCACCGACCCGGGCTGGACATTTGTGCCGTCCGGGATGGTCCCGGGAATCTGGTCGAATTCGTAGCTGTATTGGATTATGCCTGAGGCATCGGCTGCCACCCAGGAAAATGACGGGTCGTTGTTGCTGTACCAGTTGGCCTCGGTGGGGTGGGTCGCGGACGATATCACAGGGGCGGCAGGGCCCTGGAGATCGATGCGATTCAATGTGAATCCCGGGTTACCGAGGTTGTCGAGCGCCGCCGCGCATGCCCAGCTTCCAGGCGATCCGATGACCTGGGGAGGGATGAGGATATAGTTGGCGTAGTTGTTATCGCATGCGCCCGGGCCCGCTGCATAAAGCAGCAGCCGCCTGGTGTCAGGGGGGCCGAAGTCGCAGCCAGACCCGCCATCGGCGCATGTGATGTCAGCGGCATTGACTGTCAGCGCGCCCGCAAGAGGCATGGAAAGGCCGGGGATGTCGACCGTGGGACCGGTGTCGTCGAATAGAAAGACCGTGACTGCGCTGGTCCCGGCGTTGCCGAGATTGTCCACGCCCCGGAACTGGACTGAGATGTCCGCTCCCGGATTCATCCCGTTCATGAAGCAGTCGCTCCCGTCCCAAAGCGCAGGATTCCACCCGGACCCGATGTTGTACTCGCATGAGGTCGCGTCGAATCCTGACGCGGCGTCAGCGGGCGTCGACCGTATAGTGATGGGACCCGAGTCCAGGTTGAAGTAGTTGTTATAGAAATTGCCGGCTGAGATCACGGGTGCCGTGAAGCTTGGGCCCGTCGTGTCTCCGGCATATGTCGCGGACGCTGTCCCTGTCCCTGTGTTCCCAACGTTGTCGGTCACCCTGAGGTTGAATGTGTATGCGACCCCATTTGATACCGTGATCGCTGCCTGCTCGCAATTGCTCGGTAGGACGTGGCTCGCGGGATTCCATGCGGCCAGGTCCGTTGTGTATTCGCATGTGGTCGCATCGATCCCGCTCCCGGTCCCGTCGCTGACAGCGGAATTTATGGTCCCAGTCCCCCGGATGAAATACGACACCCCGTCGAAGTACGTGGTGAAACCGCTGAGTCCGGTCACTCCGACAGAGGGATCCTCCCTGTCGATTTGGAAGATGTTCGATGCTATCGGCGGACTTTCTCTGTTGCCTGAAAAGTCATCCGACCAGAAGCATACCTTGTTGACCCAAACGGCACCGGCGGCACCAGCCGTGCTGGCGGTCACGTCAGGGACACCCGCGTTGTCATAATTCCCGGGCAAGCTTGCGTCACATGATGCCGCAGGGGCCTTGAACTCCCAGTAGGTGGTCCTGCATCCTGAACCAACGCCGTCGTCGCAGTCCAGAAGGAAGTTGACATTGGCATCGGTCCATGCGGAGCCGTCAGGAGCGATCGTTGTTGTCGGAGGGACCAGCTCCGTCGCCCCGCAGCACACCTTGTTGTTGTATGCCGCAAAGTTGCCGACGTGAGAATTCGTATCCGCGAATATGGAAGCTACTTGAACGGGAGCGTTCGCGGGACAGACTCCGGGGCTGACCGTGCAGAATATCGTGGCGACCGGGGACGAAAGGCAGACGAATTCGGAATACGTGAAAGAAAGGGGATTCGCCACGTGGGAGTTTGTGGTCGCGAAAAGGTCCAGTACATGGTTGGTGATGGCGTCGCAGTTCATCTGAAGGCCGCCGGGGCCCATGCCTCCGCAGCAGACGGTGTAAGCGTAATCGTTGTGGGCGATCGTCTGCGCGTGGGCGTTGTTGAGGCCCCACATCCTGAACACGGGTATCTCGTTCTCGGCAGCGCCCGCAGCGCATGTCGGGTCAAGATGCCTTATGGTGCAGTAAAAGGCCGCATCCACAGCCACAGGGCATGCCAGTAGTGAAAGGATGAAAATCGATGTGACTATGAGCCTTAATTGATTCGGGTTTTCTGGATTTTTCGTTTTCATATCATTCATTGAAATAAGCCTTGCAGTGAGTCCTTATCTGATCGTTCCTTATCTCACCGCAAAGAGTTGAATTGCCATGAGATATCGCAGTGTCGTGATACCTGAGGTCCCAGCATTGCTCTTCTGATAATATCGGGTTTTCGGAGACGCATTCCGCAACCCTTTCCGTTATTGTTTCTGCTGTGCTCTTCCCTGGTGGAATCAGGAACCAGCCCCCGTTGGATGATTCTCCCCGCAGAAGAGAATTCAGATATGGTACGACAGCGAAAACGATAACGCATATCAGGATGATGTTCAGAAGCACAGAAAGCCTGATCACGAATCTCTTCTTCTCGTCGCCCTTAGAACCATCGTGCCCTTTGAACGAGCTCAAAGAATCCATTCCGGACCCCGCTGGCACTAACATGTAGAATAATTATCCGCATTATTATATAACTATTAATTAATCGTGACATTCATTGTAGCACATGCTGTAACGATTAACCTATTACTATAGGGCAGAGCCGAACAATATATCATGATTAGCAGGAAGGGAATCACAAAGGAAAGAACACTTTTCATTTTCATCGTGACTATCGTCTTCCTTACTGGTGCCGCTTACGCCATCGCTTTCGGCAGCGGCAATCCCGCCCTTGACGGGCAGGAGACCGGAGAGTTGAGCAACGCTCAAGAGTGGGCGAATGGAATATGTGGCGCGGGAAGCTCGATCAGAGCCATCAACGCTGACCGGACCGGGGCCTGCGAGGCTGATGAC
This sequence comes from uncultured archaeon, assembly GCA_964424395.1. Lineage (GTDB taxonomy): Archaea > Aenigmatarchaeota > Aenigmatarchaeia > QMZP01 > JAFGSV01 > JAFGSV01. The sequence continues at coordinate 4,610 of CAYRIP010000027.1, forward strand.
GGCGGCGATAACCTCGGTAATCATGTTGCGACACAGAACCTGATTCTGAACAGTCGCAGAATCACCAGCCTCGCCAATCCCTCAGGCAATAGCGATGCCGCAAACAAGGGATATGCGGACTAACGAGCAGGTAATAGTCCGGGTCTTGAAATCTGGGACACGACAGTCGCAGATGGCAATTTGATCAGCATCGCAAATGCATTGTCATGAGATTCTTTCATCCCTACATGATTAATTATTTTATTACCTCCTAAAACCAATTATAAGCATGAAGATAGAATTCCATCTCAGCAATCGCCATTTGCTATTTGTGGTGATAATCATAGCGATTCTTGAAGGAGTCGCTTTGGCTATAGCGTACGGCGGAACGCAGCCGGCTGTCATGGGGCACAGCTCCGGAGAGGTCATGATCAACATCGGCGGAGGAGACAAATCACTGCAGCAGGCGATCAATGACGGTGATTTCACCCCCGCAGCGCCGATAGCGGAATTCGGAGGTATGTATGTGAAGTGCTGCCCCTCGGTGAACACCTGCGTATCAGCCAATCCTGTCACGGGAGGCTGCTCATGCCCTGCGGGCTATAGCCCAATACGCTCTGGTGTGCATATATTGTACTGGCCGAATGTCGGTGCGAGCCCCTGCGGTCCGGGGCCATGCATGGGAACCGGACAAGAATTCTATTGCTATCGGTGAAATTGACATTTATTAAACGATAAAGTATCATATATTCATGAAGCTGGAAACACTCATAGGAAACCGCCACCTTCTCTTCCTCTTGGTAATCCTGGTTTTCTTTTCCGGAATCGGTTACGTGATAGCCTTTGGTACTGTGAATCCCCCTGTGATGGGCCATTCCATACAGGAAATTGACTGGAACACCCCCATACCCGGTGATCTTACAGTAGATGGTTCCATCAGGACGGTGCCTCGGTCATCCTCGATATGCAACGCGGCCCATAATGGCGCCATCTATTACGACAGCGACAATCACAGGACATACATATGCAGGAACGGCGCATGGAGTGAATACATAGGCCCCCAAGGCCCCCAAGGCCCCCAAGGCCCTCAAGGCCCCCAAGGCCCCCAAGGCCCCCCCGGACCGCCTGGGCCAGTCCTTAGTTCGAGGGCGGTTTGCGTGAATAATGGAGACTGTAGCTGCCCCGGTGGAGATCAGATTACCCACTATCGCGGCTTCGGAAGGTGCGAAGTAACGTCGGATACGGGGTCCTGCAGCGCATCGGGATGCGATTTGTGCTTCCCAACCTATCAGTCAGCATGCTGTGTGTGCGCACCGTAAACGGATTTGGAAGAAAAAGGAACCAGCATGGGGATTCAGAGGAAAGGGACTTAAGGACGTTTCTGAATTTTGATACTGTTTGAATATCGGGTGTCAAACCCGGTGCCAACTCTGTTTTTTGCGGAAAAATAACGATGTTTAACATCCTAAGTCAAACAAGAGGCTTGAGAAAGGATAAAATTATACAATGGAAAGTCTAAAAACCCAATGCCGGTTATTTACGGCCTTCTGGAAGAGGACGAGGGGAACCCCGACAGGCCACTTTGAGCCGAGTCCCCAATCCGAAAACATAAATTTATAATCTACAGAAACAAAAAATTATTATGAAGCTGGTAATAACCCTAGGAAACCGCCACCTCATCATTCTCCTGATATTCCTGGTTTTCTTTTCCGGAATCGGTTACGTGATAGCCTTTGGTACTGTGAATCCCCCTGTGATGGGCCATTCCATACAGGAAATTGACTGGAACACCCCCATACCCGGTGATCTTACAGTAGATGGTTCCATCAGGACGGTGCCTCGGTCATCCTCGATATGCAACGCGGCCCATAATGGCGCCATCTATTACGACAGCGACAATCACAGGGTATACATATGCAGGAACGGCGCATGGAGTGAATTCAGAGGCCCCCAAGGCCCCCAAGGCCCCCAAGGCCCTCAAGGCCCTCAAGGCCCCCAAGGCCCCCCCGGACCGCCTGGGACTTAGTTCGAGTGCGGTTTGCGTGAATAATGGAGACTGTAGCTGCCCCGGTGGAGATCAGATTACCC
>CAYRIP010000027.1:6776-9916 GCA_964424395.1 uncultured archaeon
CCCCAAGGCCCCCAAGGCCCTCAAGGCCCCCAAGGCCCCCAAGGCCCCCCCGGACTGCCTGCGGCAGCCGTTAGTACGAGTGCGCTTTGCGTGACAAAAGGAACCTGTGACTGCCCCGGCGGAACTCGGCTCTCCCGCACGTGGTCCAGTGGCATGGGATCTTGCACAGCAAATTCGGATACGGGGTCCTGCAGCGCAGCGGGATGCAGCTTGTGCTCCCCAAGTTATCAGTCATCATGCTGCGTGTGCAGACCGTAAATGGATTTGGAAGAAAAAGGAACCAGTAGGGGGATTCAGAGGGAAGTGACTTAGGGCGTTTCTGGATTTTCACAATGTTTAATTACTGCTGTTTGAAACCGGCTTCAACCCCCCTCATTGCAGAAAATGATGAGTAAAAATTATTATTATATTTATTTTATTTATTTAATTCAGCACCAACACTATATAATGAAGATAAAAAAAATCATCCGAAACCATATAATTCTCTTTGCTTTTGTGTTCTTCTTCTCCCTGATCGGGGTAGGTTATGTGATCGCATGGGGCGCGCCGGACCCCACCGTGCATGGTCATGATCCCGGGGAGATACAGGTGAATATTCTTGGAGTGAACAAAGAATTGCAGCAGGCGATAAATGACGGCGATTTCGCTGACAACCTCGGGAACCACATCGCGACGGCGAACCTAAACATGAACAACAGAAGGATCACGAACGTCGCAAACCCTGCGACCGGCACCGATGCCGCAAACCGGCAATACGTCCTTAGTCAAATCCCTTCGGCGAAGACATTGCAATGCACGACGGTGCATGTGTCAGGAGGATCAGACTCTACGCATCCGCTCACGGCGACATGCCCAGGCGGCTATCTCGTCACCGGCGGTGGCTGTGCGGCTGAGCATTCCGGCTATGGCACGGGGTGGCATACGGCCGCCATCTCCGGAAACGGATTCCAATGCAGGGCTGCATATGTTTCCCCGCCCCTCGCAACAGGCGCCTATGCCCGCTGCTGCAGGCTGGTATGACGATAGAGCCCGATTCTAATAGAAATCGTCCAGTGTCCTCGGCTTGCTGTTTCTCGCTTCCCCGCCATCCCGCTTCATTCCCTTCAGTATGCTCTTCATCCTCTTCTCCCTGTGGTGGCTCGTCCAGAAGTATCCCTCGTCCCTCGTTCCCTCGGTTATGAGCAGCACCACCCGGCCAATGCTTGCCCTGCCTACCCGGCCCCTGCGCTGTATCGACCGCAGCGGGCTTGGGACCGGCTCGTAGAATATCGCGAGGTTCGCGCTCGGGATATCGAGCCCCTCCTCCCCGACGCTCGTGGCGACCAGTATGTTATAGTATCCCGACCTGAACCTCTTCACCGTCTCGATCTGCTGCCTCTGTGTGACGCCCATCTTCTGCCCGACGAACCGGACGGGCCTCGCGTCGCGAACGTTCGAGACGGCTCTTACGATCTCCTCGACGCTGGTCCTGTAGTTGGCGAATATGATTATCCTCGAATCATTATCCCTTCGAATCTCAGCATCGACTATCGAGCAGAGCTTCGATATCTTGGGATGCCTGCTGCCCCTTTCCGCCAGCCGCTTGGTCAGAAGGATGGCCTTCCCGACCTTCTTGTCATTGCTTATGGCCTTTGATGCCTTCGTCTTATCAGAGTTAAGCTTTTCCCAGTACTCGAGCAGCGGCCTTATGCCCTGCGTCTCCAGGAGGCCTATGGCATGCTCAAGCTTGATGCACTGCGTCAGGATCGACACCGCGGCGAAGGCTGACCTCTTACCGCTCTTAATCTGGCCCATGAACTCCCCCTGCAGGCCGAGAAGGTCCTTTTTGCTCACGAGCCTCGCCGGCTTCGTGAAGCCGAACTTCCGAAGGTGGGAAAGCTTCTTCTGGTATACAGAGTCTATCATGTCCCTTATCTCCACGAACGACGGGGGCAGCGATACCCTCACCTGCTCGACCTCCTTCTCCTGGACATATGGCTTCACATCCTTGTCCTGCTCGGTCCTGATATCGACGGACTTAACCCCCAGGTTGTCGCATATCTCGCTTATCTTCTCCTGGGTCGCTCCGGGAGAAGCTGAAAGCGCGAGAATCCTGGGATGCTTTGCATCCTCCATGTAACGCTTCGCAATGAAAGGGTATGCGTACCCCCCTATGGAATGGTGCGCCTCGTCAACTACGAGCAGCGAGAACTTTGAAAGGTTTATCCTGCCCTTTGCGATATCGTTCCTTATGGTCTGCGGCGTTGCGAATATTATCCTCTTCTCGATGTATATGCACTCCCTCTCGCTTGGGGATACCTCCCCCGTCACCACCTGGAACTCGTCCTCCTCGATATTCAGGAACTTTTTGAACGATGCGCTGTGCTGGTTCGTCAGCGGCTTCGTTGGGGCAAGGACCATTATCTTGTAGCCCGGATGTATCCTTAGCATGTGCGCAGCGAGCATTATCGCGATGGGAGTCTTCCCAAGCCCCGTCGGAAGGACGACCAGGAGGTTCTCATTCACCACCCGCCCGAGGATGCTCTGCTGGTAAAGCCTTGACTGCATGACGCCGGGCTTTATCATTGGATGCTCGACGAAATCGCTCATAAGTTTTAAAACGAGCCGTGATTAAAATAATGTATGGCGAAAAAAACCGTAGGCCTCGTCGAGAGGGTGAAGATCATAGGGAACGATGAGAGGGAGGCGCTGGCGCTGGTCGACACCGGGGCGAAGCTCACGTCGGTCGACATTAAGCTTGCCGCTGAGACGGGCCTCGGTCCGGTCATGAGGGTCACTAAGATAAAGACCGCTTCCAAGAACTTCGGGTCGAGGAGGCCGGTCCTGAACGCGACCATAGAGATCGGCGGGAAGAGGTTCCACACCGAGGTCAACATACAGGACAGGTCGCATATGACGTTTCCTGTGCTCATTGGCAGGAACATTCTCACAGGCAACTTCCTGGTGGATACCGGGAAGAACAGGGACATTTTCAAGAAGGAAGCGACCAGAAAGAAGATGCTCTCGGAGTATGAGTAGCTATTTTTAAGGCAGTGTTTCAAATAGAGGCTGCGAGATGATGTAATGAAATTGGCCATACTTGGTCCGGGAATGGACGCGGCTGGATATTCCACGAAGAGGCTTCTGGAGGAGGCCAAGAA
>CAYRIP010000028.1:0-9530 GCA_964424395.1 uncultured archaeon
CCTCTTGAGCTCCAGGTATCCCCTGACCAGGACGTGGTATGAAAGCAGGACGACGAGGATCTCGCTCAGGGTCGTATGAATCGATATGGCATCCCCTATATCGACGAATTGGTTGAATCCGTATTTGCTGGTCATGGTGTATCCGGTCATGAAGAAGAGGATCATCACCAAGAGAAGGGCCCATGAGGTTATCCTGTCAACCTTGATCAGATACCGAAGCACCTGTGATTTATTCGCCATTATTACAGACGGCAACGCTGATTAAAAAACCAGTTGATGATAATCATCAGTCATTGTTTTCTCTCAAGGGCATCTATGCCCGTCAGCGACCCTTTCTCTATGAACTCGAGCGTTGCCCCCCCGCCTATGCTGGCGTGGCTTATCTCGACTCCCAGCCTGTTGATGAGCAGTGTGCTCTCGCCGCCGGCGGAGACTGTCACGACTCCGTGCTTCGTCGCGGACTCCATCGCCTTCGCTATGGCCTCGCTCCCGGACGCGGCCTGCGGGATATCCTTGTCGAAGACGCCGACCGGGCCCGACATGACGACGAAGCCCGCCCTATCGATGGCATCGCTGAACCTTGCGACCGTCTTCTCCCCGATGTCCACGCCCCTCCAGCCGCTTGGGATCTCGGTCTGGGACAGCTTCACTTCCCCGTTCTTGATTATCGTGTGGTCCACGGGAAGGACGACGGAGATCCCCTTCTGCTCGGCTTTCAGGATGACCCTTCCGGCAAGCATGATCTGGTCGTGTATCTGGTCCCAGGCGACGTATGATTCGCCGATCAGGCCCTTTATGTCCCCTTTGGATATCTTATCGACCTCGCGAGGGCCGGCCTTGACCTTGTCGATGAACCGCTCAGCCAGCATGAAGGTGAATGCCACCGCCCCGCCGACGAGGATCTCGTCTATTGGCTTCATCCTTTCCAGCAGGTCCAGGGCCACCGTGATCTTGGATACCACGCCGGGCTTGGTCTCTATCTTCTTCCCTGCTAGGATGAAAACGAAGGGCTTTCGCTGCCGCCTCTCTAGCTCGATGGATATCTTCTCCGCGAAGTCTATCTCCTCGGACAGGTGGATGCCCGCGTAGCACGGCAGGTGCCTTGTCATCGGGACGATGTCGGCGGCGGGCCTGTGCCTCTGCGCGAAGTCGTCAGCGACATAGAGCTCCACCATCCCGGCAAGCTCCTTGGCATAGCCCTCGCTGCCCTTGTTGTATTCGGGATCGAACCTGGGGTTCTCAAGGACCAGGACCTGGCCATTCACGAGCTTTGAGATATTCTCCTGGATGATGTCGAAGTTGTCCGCTATGTTCCTGACAGGTCCGTCCAGTTCCGTAGGAGCGATGAGCATGTCACGCTTGAGCAGACCCCCCTTCTTCAGGACCTTCCTTATGTACATGTAGACTGGTATTACGCTCTTCTCCTTCTCCACGCCGTCGGGCCTGTCGATCCATCCGGGCTGGAGGACGATCCTCGCTCCCTTCTTTATGAGGTACTCCAGGGACGGGATGAAGGAATCAATCCTGCTCGTGTCCTTGATCCTTGCCGGGGAATTAAGGTCCTTGCTGTCGTCAAGCGGGACGTCGCCCGATCCCCTCAGATAGACTATCTTCCCTTCCAGGTCTGACCTTTTAAGTTCCGTCAGTTGGCGGATCAAAGAAATCACCTCCACTTCTTAGCCATGAAATCCACGAGGTCGACGAGCCTGTTCGAGTATCCCCACTCGTTGTCGTACCACGAGAACACCTCAACCAGGTCGCCCTCGATGTTGGTGAGCAGGGAATCGAATATCGAGGAATGCGGATTCCCTATGACGTCGCTGCTAACGATGGGCTCCACGGAATACTGAAGGATGCCTTTAAGCTTCCTCGAGGCGCGCTTGAACGCGGCGTTTACCTCCTCGACCGTGTGCCTCTTCCGAAGCTCCACGACAAGGTCCACTATCGAACCGTCCGCCAATCCCACCCTGATGGCGGAGCCCGTTATCCTTCCCTTGAGGTTCGGCATCACCTCACCGAGCGCCTTGGCGGCGCCGGTGCTGGTCGGGATGATGTTGAGGTCGGCGGCCCTCGCCCTCCGAATGTCCTTGTGGGGGCCGTCCATGAGCAGCTGGTCGGCGGTGTAAGCATGGATCGTCGTCATGAATCCCTTCACTATCCCGAACTTCTCATCGAGAACCTTCGCCACCGGAGCGAGGCAGTTGGTGGTGCATGACGCGTTAGAGATCACCATGTCGCTCTTCGGGTCGTATGTGCCCTCGTTGACTCCGAGCACGATCTGCTTGACGGGCTTGTCGCCCTTGGGAGGGGCGGACAACACCACCTTCTTCGCACCGGCCTTGATGTGCATCGATGCCTTGTCAAACTCCCTGAAAATTCCAGTAGATTCTATCACCACGTCGATGCCGAGCTTCCCCCAGGGAAGGATGGCCGGGTCCTTCTCCGCGAATACCTTAATCTTCCTTCCCTTCACGGTGATGCTCTTCTTGTCCCATTCGATCTTCCCCTTGAACGGGCCGAAGACCGAATCGTACTTGAAGAGGTGCCCGAGCAGGGGAGCCTCAGCCAGGTCGTTTACAGCCACGACCTTGAAAGCCTTGCTCCTCAGCGAAGCCTTGAGGAAATTCCTTCCTATCCTGCCGAACCCGTTTATCGCAACCTTAAGCATAGAACCACCCTTATCGATTTAATACTGATAATAGATATTGTTGGTTTGAATCTTTATATAAAAAATTTCCATACCAACTGAAGCGGCATCACTATCTATCCTTCTTGATGCTCAGCTTCTTGAAGCCGTCGCCGATCTTGCTCTTCAGCGACTTCTTCACGAAGCTGTCAAGGGACTGCTGGGCATCCTCCTCGCCGGTCAGGTCCTCCTCGGTGTATCCGAGTCCCGAGAGCACCCTCATGGCGGCCGGTATCACCTGGTTGTTGATGTAGTAGTCCGGATCGTAGTCCCGGGCGTCCTCGGCCGGCTCGGCCCTCTCTGATATCATTCCCGATCCCTTTGTGATGATGTATGCGATGAGCGAGCCCTGCGCCACCGGCCTTCCCCTCGCGATGGCCTTCTTGGCCGCGACCACGTGCGGCCCTATCTGCTCGTATGAGTTCAGAGGCCTCGTCAGCTGCGTGCGGATGATGAGGTTCTTCATGTTAATCCTGCCCTTGCTGATGTCGTTTATCGTCTTCCTGGCGATCTTTACCGCCATCTCCGGGGAATTGTCCCTCAGGATCGCCAGGAGCACCTGCTCCTGCGTGTTCCTTGCGACATTCGACCAGTCCCTCCTGACCTTCTCGAATCCCCTGATCGTGATCTCGCCGGCCTCGTCTATCAGGGCGTACCGCTTCTTCGCGGTCAGCCCGCTCTTGGCGGGGGTGAAGAGCCCGGCCTTGTATAGGCCCTGGAACTCAAGCTCCATGGCGCCCGGGAGCGACCTGTTGACAGCGGCGAGGAACTCGTTGGCGTCGCTGAACGCCTTGACCTTCAGGAACAATGAGTCCGTGTCGCCGTATATCACCTCGTAGCCGAGGTTCTGCGCCCTTTTGATGACCCTCTGGATGTAATACCTGCCCCAGGCCGTTATGCTCTGGGCGCACACCCTGCTGTACCATCTGGACCCGGCATAGCCGTAATAGCCGTAGCTGGCGTTGGCGAGCAGCTTCAGGGCCTGCTGCCTGGTGTCGAGCATACGGAATTCCTTGGAATCGTCGCCAAGGCCCTTCATCTTCTCCTTCAGCTTGGCTCTCCTGCTCACAAGGTCCTCCAGCGTCGTCGTGACGAAGCCCGGGTGCTGCCTGCAGTAGTAATAGTCCTCCCCCGGGACCTTGTGCACCTTCTCGTCCTTCCCCTTCTCGCCTCCGCAGCAATGGCAGTATAGCGTCTCGGGGGAGACGTTGTGCGTGATCGTTATGCTCGGGTACAGCCCCTTGAAGTCGAACAGCGCGATGTTCTGGTGTATCCCGACCTCAGGTGGGAAGACGTAGCCTCCCGTGTACGGCGCGGCTTTCCTCCTTATCTGTATCTCATCGTACTTTGGCCTGTTCGGTATGAGCTCCCCTTTCCCATGGGCCCTCCTGATCAGAAGCCATTCCACGAGCTGCGAGTACGTCATCCTGGACGTGTCGAATAGCGTCTGCCCCGTTATCCTGCACAGCTCGTACACCTGCGGGAGCAGCGCCTTGGCCAGGGAGAGCGTCAGCTCGGAGTCGTTGAGGCAGTACTTGACCACCTGCTCGAGCCCCCTGCTCTCCTCCCATGCCCTCTGCATCTCATCCCATTCGATCTTCTTCTTTCCCTTCCCGATGATCTCCCTGGAGACCATGTCAAGTGAGAGGACCTGCGAAGAGAGCGTCGAAGCTAGGATGTTCTCGATGAAATCGAATATGTCCACGTGTACCCTGCCCTCGATCCATGCAGAATAATACCGCCCCCTGCGCTTGAACTGGATCTCGCGGTCCGTCCTTCCCATGGAAAGCTTTATGCCGTACTTCTTCGCCCTGTTGCTCAGATGCACGAAGTCGAACCGGTCTCCGTTGTACGTCGTTATTATGTCCGGGTCCCTGGACCTGACGATGTCTATGAGCCTGTGTATGAGGTCCTCCTCGTCGTTCACCAGCTCGAGGAAGTCAAGCGCCACCTTCTTGTATGTGAGAACCTTCTTCAGGCCCTTGTTGTCGCGCATGGAGGCCATGATGATCCTCTCCTCGCCGTTCTGGTCTACCAGCTCGAGGTCGAATGCCAGTATCTTTGGCTCTGGGTAGCTCTCCTCCTCCGTCGGCGTGACCTTCTCCGTATCTATGACGACATGTCCATTCTCGCTGACCTTTGGCTCGCCCTCGACCCAGACCCAGGTGAGCGGTGTGATCCCCCTGTCCACCATGTACCTCCTGTAGAAAGTTATGGTGTGCTCGAACTGGCCCTTGATGTTGACCCATTCCTTCAGAAGGTCGCGGAATTTCGCGACGTCGCCGGGCTTGGTCAGGGTTATCTTTATCATCTTCTTGTCCTTCCCGTAGAACTTCTTGTCAACGACCTCGACCCTCTCCGGCCTGCTGCCCTCGTACTTGAGGTCAGTTAGCTTCTGGCTGAGCTCGTCGAGGTCCTTCTTGGTCGTGTGCGCCGGCTCCACATAGAAGTACGGGCGGAAGGTGCGGTCTATGACAAGGGCCGGATCGCCATTCTCGGTCCTTCCCCACATCATTATCTCCGGGACCTCCCCGGACCCTTTCTGATGTACGTCGAGGATGAAGAACTTGACCCTGCCGTCCGCCTTATCGGGTGCCATTCTTACAATTTCTCACCCGGATTTTAAAATTAGGGGGTTCCGAACAGGATAATTGTAGGGAAGCTATGCAGCTCCGGCCTCTCCAGGGCTCCTAAACAGCCTGCGCCTTCCAGCGTCGTATTCATAAATCCTTATGGGCGGCTCTCCGCCGTCCAGGATATCATTAATGGGAACGGATGCTTCCCTGAGGCTTCCCTCCATCTCGCGGTGCATATTCGCGGCAACAGCGCCGTTGTAATCGTCATTGCAGACGGTTTCCGCGAGAGCAGTGATGGTATCGACGACCCTCTCGCAGTTATCGAACTGCTGGATATGCCTCGTCCATGCGACGATGTGAGGATTGGGCCGCCCCATGTAGCTGTCATTGATCTCTTTTACTTCGGTGATTGCGCAATCAAGAGCCAGTCTAAGATAGCCGTTTGCGGGCTCCTGCGGATTGTCCCTGACCTCTCCCGCGGCATTGTAAATGAATTCGAATAGCTTTCCCATATGTGTACTGTATTGCGCATCTGTAAGGCCGGGGCCGATTCTGATGGTTTCTCCCCCCGGATCTTTCAGCACGGATTTTATCGAATAATCAGACATACTATCCATATTTTCACCACTATAAAATGACAATTTACCATTTATAAAGCTTTCGGTGCTCTGGCAGTCTATTTTTCCACCATCAGAGCGGCTCCGACAGCGGCGCAGTATTCCGCTTTATTCGGTATGGTCGCCTTGCCTCCGAGCATCCTGATGGTGCTCATGACACGGTTCTTCACAATGCCGTTCATTGCGACCCTTCCGCATATGAGGATTTTCTTCTCCTGCCCGACCCCCTTCGCGGCGAAGTATGCCATGACGCCTATCGATTCCCCGATCATGTTGAGCAGGCTGGAGGCGACCGCGGGCTTGCTGCTCTTACCCGTCGCCTTTCCGAAGTTTGACGCCGTCGCGCTTGCGGGGACCTTCCCGATGCTTCCCCCCACGATATCCTTGACCGTAAGGTCCAGGTTCTTGCCGGCCTTCTTAGCGATATCCTCGACCTTGGAGAGCGGCATACCGAGGATGAGCTTCGAAAGGCCATGTATCGTCCCTCCGCCGACACCCGTGCCTCCGACATGACTGGGCCTGCCTTTCTTCACGGAGACGAACGCAGTCCCGGTCCCTATGCTGACCACGAAAACGTCCTTTTTCCCGGAGAGGAAAATCCCGCCCTTGCCGATCGCCTTTATCTCATCGACCAAGCGGAACGGGTGGGGGAAATCGCTCTTTCCCATCCTCATTGATCCGCCTCCGGTCAAAACGAGCTTTACGTCCTTATCGCCTGACTTATCGACAAGGAGACGGTAGCAACTTCTTGCCATGGCCGGCTTGTTGCCGGCAATGGAGACTACCGATTTCAGCCTCTTTCCGTCTATAAGAACGCCGTGGGTATTGGTTCCGCCAATGTCTATGCTGGCAATCATCCTTTCACCAACCTGCCGGAAGCCCTGAGCGCCACCGCTATAAGCAAGACGATGATGAACAACCCGAAGAGCAGAAGGTTGGTAACTCCTGCCGGGACACCGGCTACGAACATCGCTTTGGAGCTGAAGCCGGCTATGCCCTCGCCGCCCATGATGCCCGCCGCGAGGACCACGCCCGCGCCCGCGAAAGCGCCGGCGATCCTCTTGTCGGTGACGTACCTTATTATGCCGCCGATCGCCAGCAGAAGGCCAAGCACCATGCCTAGGAAGAGCCCTATCCCGAACACCATCGGGATGACTGGGGCCTTCTTCCTGGTCAGCGTCTCAAAGACGATCCATATGAATGAAATCCCGAACCCGAGGAAGAACGCCCACGGATGGGCGAATCCGAATATGGAGCCTGCTACCATCTGCGCCTGGGGAGCCGGCATCAGCGGGGTGAAGAACTCCGACCCGTAAGCATCCACGATCATGCCGAGAACGAACGGTGCCATAAGCCCGGCTGCTATCACCGCTATCATGTCAACCTTGATTATGTCCTTGGCCTTGGTTCCCATTATCTTGGCTGACTTGTAGTCATGCCCGATGTCCCCGGCGACCGCGCTCGCTATCGCCACGAAGCACACTATAAGGAATGCCGACAGGTATCCGAGCTGCATATTGAAAACAGCGAAGACCCCCAGGGCCACGAGGCCGATGATTATACCGAACTGCTCCAGCGGGTCTATGTCCGTCTCACCAGTCATCATGGCGGCGACGCTGACCATCACCCACACCCCGGCGACGGCGATCGCGGCACCGAGCGGGTGTATGCCGGCCATGGAAAGGACTATGAATGATATGAAGGATATCAATGGCGTGAGCTTGGTGTACCATGGCATGCCCTGCCATCTGAACATAGGCGCGAATATCTTCTTGGCCCTGGGGATGACGTACGCCGCAAAGAAGCCTATGCCAGCGCCGATGACCATCCCCATGCCGGTGTTCTGCATGATCTCACCCCCGATGGCCGGGGTGGCGTAATTCAGCGCGGCCAAGAGAGGGACCAGGACCACCCAGCCGATGAACGAGCCGAGGAACCATGAGTTGACGGACGCCTTGTGCCCCAGGAGGTATCCTATGCCGATCGCAAGGGGCATCGGATAGAGGGCAAGCACCAGCCCCAGCTGGGGCATGACGGGAAGCGCCCAGCCTGCCGGGAAGTATATCTCCCTAAGCAGGACGAATATCCCCGTCAGGGACAGCGCGAGGGCGACGTAGAAGGTGCTCCTGCCTATGGACGTCTCTGCCTTGATCACCTCGGCCCCTGCCCTGCCGCTCGGGTAAGGCAGGTTCTCCTCCTCCACGAAGACCCTCCTGAGGGGGACGGAAAGAAGCACCCCGAGGATGCCCGCTGTCACGCAGACAACGGCGAGGGTTATCGCCGACGGCATGGAGACATCGACGCCCTGGCCCTGCAGGTACAGTATGCCCGGGATCGTGAAGACGACGCCCGATGCCAGCAGACCCCCTATGGTTCCGCCGGCCTGGGCCACGTTCATCTCGTGCCTGGTCGTCTTCCTGGAAACCCTTGCGACCAGCTGCAGAAGCGCACCCGCGATGACTGCGCTGAATATTATGGGCCACGGCATCGCGCCGATCCTCAGCGCGATGTAGCTGCTTGTGACAAGCAGGAACAGCGTCAGCATGATGGCTATGACGACTGCCCTGAAGGTGAATCCCGACTCTCCCTCTTCTTCCGTGAGCATAAGATACCTTATGGTTTCCAATTTAACTAATGAGTCGGGAAGAACCTTATAAATGTTGGTCTGCCTACTCGACGATTGGTGTTCGATTCACAGTTTTTAAAATTACCTTTTATATTATCCAGATGGAAGAGGGAACGGGACCGGGCTTCGACGAATTCTCCATAGAGATGGGGGATTTCGAGATGAAGAAGGTCAAGGAGTTCGAGCGGGTATGGAAGATCGGCTTCGGGGGCAGCCTGACCACTTCGATGGTTCACCACAACGGCCTGATATACTTCGGGTGCGCCGACTACTACGTTTATGCTATCAACCCGGGCGACGGGAGCCTCGTGTGGAAGTTTCGGACGGAAGGGTGCATCGCCGAGGGGAGCCCAACTATTCATGACGGGGTCCTCTACGTCGGTTCCTTCGACCAGAACCTGTACGCTTTGAGGGCCGACAACGGCAAGCTGCTGTGGAAGTTCAGGACGAGGGACAAGGTCGCCTGCACTCCCAAAGTGTGTGATGGCATGGTGTTCTTCGGATCAAAGGACCAGAACATATACGCCCTCGATATCAGGACAGGTGAGATGATTTGGAAGTACCGGACGTTCGGGGGCATTGTATCCGAGCCCACGATCGTCGGGAACAAGATGATGATCGGTTCGTACGACCATAACCTGTACTGCCTCGACAGGATGACGGGAGAGCTCATCTGGAAGTTCAGGACCCAGGGAGAGGTGCACAACGCGAACGCGCTATCGGTCAAGGACGGCATCGTGTACTTCTCGAGCTTCGACAACTTCCTTCGGGCGATCGACATAGAGACCGGCGATCTGGTCTGGAGGCTAAAGATAGGGCAGTACGGGAGCTGCGTGGGCCCCGTCATACACCGCGGCGTGATATACCAGGCGTGCAGGGACGGGATACTGTATGCGGTCAGCCTTGATGGCAGGCTGCTGTGGAAGTACGTCACGAAGGACAACGTGGGCGTGCCGAACATCGTCGGGGACAGGATATATCTTGGGTCCTGCCCACAATATCGAGCCAGACACTCCCCCGGAGAA
>CAYRIP010000029.1:0-4430 GCA_964424395.1 uncultured archaeon
TGAAGACCATGAAGATAACCACCATCTGATGGTTCAAGATGGCTTACGATAATTTGAACAGGCTCAAATGGACGGGGAAGCTCGACAAGGGAGAGATCGTCATCAGGCATAGGGGAGCTCCACAGGAAACGAAGGTAATCCCCGGTTCCAAGGTCACTCAGGTTAAAAAGAGCCACTTCTATTATAAAGAGGGAGGCAGCGAGGGCTTCATACCGCTGCACAGGGTCCTAGAGATAAGGCTTCGCGGTGAGACGATATGGAAGAGAAGTACAGGAAGAGGATGACGGAAGCCCTGGGCTACAAGAGGGAGGACAAGTCCCTTAAGACGTGGCGCAAGGTGAAGGGCGTCCGGAGGATCCTGAAGAACTACCTCATCATGGTGATATGCCGATTCCTGCCGGACATAGAGCTCAAGAACAGGATATATCGGAAGACCGGCATGAAGATAGGAAAGAACGTCAGCATATACGCAAGCAACCTGGACATCCTCTTTCCCGAGCTCATAGAGATAGGGGACAACACCGTCATAGGGAACACGACGGCCATACTGACCCACGAGTTCCTGGCGCACGGCAGCAGGAAGGGAAGGGTGAAGATCGGAAAGGACGTCACGATCGGCATCATGTCCATTATACTTCCCGGCGTCGAGATCGGTGACGGCGCCGTCGTCTCGGCATATTCGCTCGTCAACAAGAGCGTGGAGCCCGGAGCCATGGTCGGCGGGGTCCCCATCAAGAGGCTAAGATAGGGTCATGGCGTTATCATCATGATATACGAGATACTTCTCAACCTGAAGAAGAGCGAGCGCCTATACTCCTGCTCCATGACTGTTCACCACAAGGGTGCCGTAGGCGACAGGAGGTTCCTTTTCGGCAGGGAGGTCACCGGCTTCAACACATCGGTCATCCGCTTCAGGGGAGGCGAGACCGGATACGAGGAGCTCACCGTGCCCCTCGAGGATGTCAACGAGATTGTGAGCGACGGCAAAGTGGTCTTCAAGAGGAAGCCCAGGATAAAGAAGGTCTACCCGAGATGATCATTCAGATGGGACGCATTCTATCCTGACGTTCCCCCCGGCTTTCTCGGTCTCGAACTCGACAGGCAGGAACTGCTTTATTACCCACATGTTCGTCCTTGCGTGGTCCGTGAGGGCTGGGGCTATCACGCTCGATTTCCCCTCTGCGAGCGCCATATAAGGAAGAATCTGGTCGCTCATGTGCTCATCCACAGTGGCCCCGGAATCGATCGTCCTGACCAGGTAACCCAAAGCCTCCTCTGCGACGACCTCCGCGGGCTTGCCCCTCTCCCCAAGGCCGTCCGCGCCGATTACGCACCCACTGGCGGTTCTCGCGACAAGCAGAACCCCCGAGCCCGGGCAGCTGGAATCCACATACCGGGACTTCATCTCGCAGCCATAGCCGCGATGGTTCAGGTCTGTCTCCAGCGTCCTCGCCTGCCTTTCGGCCACCCTGGGCTTCTTCAGGTCGGAGCTCGAGATGGATAAGCACTGGATAGGCAAGACATCCCCGCGCTCATTGAGGTTCAGCGCGTTAAGGGCCTTGCATGGCTCGATCATGACCCTCGCCCTGGCGCCGCCCACGGGGTAGAAGCCGTGCCTGAGTATGTTGATCTCGGCGTGATGTCCCATCTTCCTGAGAAGCGGGAGCAGGACGAACTGGATGTACTGCAGCGGCGGGGCGAACTTCCCGAAGGTTGCCCCTCCCTCGATGTTGAGCACGAGCCTCTTCCTGATCCGAAGGGACGCTATCAGCAGGGACTGGATGACAAGGCCGACGCTGGCGGCTGTATCGAGATATATGTTGATCTCCTCGTCCTGCAGCTTTGAGGGATAGAACCATATCTGCATGGATCCGAGCTTGTCCCCCTCCAGCCTTGCGCCGCACATGGAGGCCGTGGCCTGAAGGCCCCGGAGATGCTGCGTCCTGAGCCCTGGCTGCGGCCTCCCGGACCTTATGTTGGAAATCCGGAGCGGCCGGCCCGACATGACGGAGAGGGCGGAGGCTGTCCGGAGTATCTGGCCGCCTCCCTCCATGACCGAGCCGTCTATGCTCACCAATTTCGATTCGTCGTGCTTTGCCATAGGTTTTTATAGTCGGGATTGCATTATAAATGGTATCTGAGAGGTGGACCATGATGATCAATGCGGAGATATTGTTCCTTGGAAGGATAAGGGTTGAGCCCATGGAGGCGGCATCATTTGACACAAACCCCAGAAGGGGCTCTTCTCAGCAGCAGCCATTTGCATACGAGGGCGAAGCCGGAAGCCGCAGAGGATGTCTAACCTTTCACCAGGGGGCATACGAAAGCGGGCTCGGGCGGAATATGGACTTCTATGCCTAGATATCCATGCTTTCGCCGTTCCTTGGAGCCACTGCGTCGAATCCCATGCCCTTCAGCTCCTCCGCGAACTCAGGCGCCCTGTCGCCGTGGACAAGCACCAGCTTCCCGGGGTTCGCCTTCTTGAAGAAATCGATCAGATGGGAGCGGTCGGTGTGCGCGCTGAAGTCCAGGAAATGTATCGGGAACCTGGGCTTTACCTCGATCTCTCCGTTTGAGTATATGCCGGTCTCGATGAGGTTGCGTCCCGGCGTGTCCTCCACCTGGTATCCCGTAAGGACCATCGAGCATTCCTTCCTCTCCATCAGCTTGCTTATGTAAAAGCTCACCGGGCCGCCCTGAAGCATCCCGGCAGTTGTAATTATCACCGAAGGCCTCCTGACGGCCTCCTGCCTGTCGGGATTCCGCCTGACCTTGACCGCATGGGCGAATGCCCTCTCAAGGGCCCTTGAATCCAGGAATGAATCCGGGTGGTTGAGCATCCTCTTCGTCGCCCTGATGCCCATCCCGTCGACGTATACCGGGAAGTTTATGTCCTTGAGCATCATCAGTATCTCCTGGGTCCTGCCCACGGCGAACGCCGGAAGCAGCGCCACGCCGCCGTTGTGGCAGGTCTCCTCGATTATGGAAATCAGCTGCGCCTTTAGCTTCTTCCTGTTCGGGTGGTCCTTGTAGGAGTAAGTGCTCTCGGATATCAGGACGTCCACGTCCGAGACGTTCGTATCGGCGCCGAACATGAAGTCGGTCGCTGTGAACTTGACGTCACCGGTGTAAAGAAGGCTCTTGCCCCGGCTCTTGATCGAGACCATGGAGGCCCCGGGTATGTGGCCCGCCGAGAGCAGCTCGACCTGGCTCGAACCGATCTGGTGGGGCGACCGAAAGTCCATTATCCTCTCGTGCCTGCCCATCCTCTTTATGTCCTGGCCCGTGAATCCGGCCTCCTGCCCCCTCTTGTGCTGGACCTTTATGGAATCCTCAAGCAGCATGTGGGTTATGTCGAATGTCGCAGGGGTCGCGAACACATTTCCCTGATACCCCCTGCTGTAGAGCCCCGCTGAGAATCCGGAATGGTCAAGATGGGCATGGGTTATGAACAGACCGTCAAGGTCCATTGGCGGCTCGATGGGCTTCTTCCCGTGCTGGACCTCGATGCCGTAGTCCATGACGAACTTCTCCTTGCCGGTGCTGACAAGCACGCCCGACTTGCCAACCTCCCTTGCCCCACCGAGCATTTTTATGTCCATACTTATCATTGTCCGCACGCAATTATTAGCTTTCTTCTGACGCGTCGGGGGAACACGTAGGTGAACCCCGCGTCATAGGCGAGCATCGCCAGGAAGTAGAAGATGTTGCCGGTGTATGCCGAAACGGCCAGCGTCAGGGCCTCCATCGTGAGCCTGAAGCGGAAGAACGCCCCGTGCATCCCTTTCAGCTTGCCTTTGTCGGACAGTTGGTTTCCCGCCTCGTCCAGCGCGGCCCCGAGCACGAACACAAGCAGCAGGGCAATGTTCAGCGGGCCGAATCCGAAGACCGCCAGGAAGAAAAGGAAGGAAGCTATCCCGAGGTAATGAGCGGGGTGGTCGATCTTCCCCGTGATCAGCACCGAGAGGATGACCGCCAGGCCCAGTTCGGCCAATACCGGGAACTGCGTGATGATACAGGCTATCAGGAAGCCGTATAGAATCCCAATGGCATAGCCCGCGTGCTTATCGAGCATGAGCCCGTCATCGGCAATCATATCGGCTATCCTGTTGAGTACGCCTGTGATGAAGACCATGGGTATCGCAAGCAGCATGTCAGAACCTCTTCGTTACCTCTATGAATGATATTATCAGGAATATCCCGATTATTGATCCTATGGCGGCAGGCAAGCTCGCAGCCGAGCTAACCAAAACGATTGCGAACGCTGCTGCCATGCCCCCGTTCTTGTAGCTTGAGAAAAGGCCAAATGATATGGCCCTGTCCTTCTTAACCCCCAGTTTCTTTGCAAGGAAATATAGCAGGAGCCCGGTCCCAAAAGACCTGACGATTACGATGAAGAATAGTGGAAGGAGCGATAGAAATTCCGAAAA
>CAYRIP010000029.1:4440-9309 GCA_964424395.1 uncultured archaeon
CGCTGCCTGATTCAGGCCGATCACGATGTAATTAACTATAAAAAAGGCCGCGTTAATTACAGACTTGCCGTAGGTGAAGCGGGATTCGGGCATCCTTGCAAGGAACCTTGAGATGATCAGAGGGAGAATGATCAGCAGTCCAAGCATCTGAAGGATTGCCATTATGTCTATTGCCGAACCCAAGAAAGCCAGCGTGATAAGTGGCGTGAGCACGAGAGCAAGCATGTAGCCAAGGACTTCTCCTCCAAGGGATGTCTTCATGTCGCCCCCGAGAATGTAGGAATATGCGACTATTGCCACCGCGGGGGGCATGGAGGCGACAAGCACGAATCCCGCGAAATGGTCCTGGTTGGTGATCAGATAGGATGCCATCAGTATGATAATCCCTGAAAGGAGGACGTAGTTCAGAAAAAATGCCAGTATGGATGGCTTGTAATTCGATTTTATGTCGCTTCCAGAGAACGTTATCTTTCTCATTGAAAGGCACATGGCGACTATAAGAAGAGGCGTGATTGTCGGGCTTAAGGGCTCGGCAAGCCCTGGCAAAACGAGGCCGAGCACGATTGCAATGGAGAAAAGAAGGCTCGTGTTCTCCAGGACCCTTCTCATTCCCATCCCTCGGACTTGTAGACGGCAGCTACTATCGCGCAGGCGACATCGCCCTTGCACTCGACTTCTGCAAGCTTCGTCATTATCTCGCCGTGCTCATCGGGCCTGTAAGACTGCATCGATTTGATAGATTCGATTATCGACCTTTCTACATCCACCCTGTCGGTGCCCGTGCTCTCGATGAATATGCCTCTTCCGCTCTTGTGGTTTGCCTTGACCCATCCGAGCCCAGCGACCACCTTCTTGCCCGGCTGCGTCTGGTAGCCTTCGGCCATGACGACGTACAGCCTGTGCCCATGCTCGTCTTCTCGCGGCTCCACTTTCTCCTCCACAATATCGCAATTGTTAGGGATAACAGAGCTGAGCTTGATTATGTTGTAGTTGGAGATGCCCGCATCGAAGAGCGCATGGTCGAAGGCGGATTTCCTCGTCTTAGATTCGCCCGTCCCTTTCGTTATGCGGATTATCATGATATCATGCCCTTCGTCATTCCTCAAGGACCTTTGACATTATAAGCGGGAAGAGGACGGTGGCATCTCCGTAAACCGTAGCGGTGTTCCCCTTCTCCTTTATCTTGCTCCATGACCTCGCCTCGTTCGATGTTGCGCCTGACAGCGAGCCGTCCCATGGGGAGGAGGTAGTGATATAGACGCCTATCGTGTGGTGCTTCGATATCCCGCCGCCAAGAATGATGCCGCCGGTCTTCTCTGAGTTGATGACGATATCGGCGAGCTTCATGTCCCCGCTGACGTCTATCTTGAACTCGGGATGCTCCTGCTTGAAGAAGTAAAGCTGAAGGCCTATCGCGGAGTCCGTGATCCCTGGACAGAAGACCGGGATGTCGTTCCTGCCCGCCCAGTGCAAGAAGGATCCCTCGTCATCGAGGGACTTCCCTATCTCGCCTATCAGCTCGCTTGGGGTCCATGTGTCCTTCCTCTTGAGAAGTGATAAGAAAATCGCCTGCATCCTCTTCTCAAGGAAGACGTACCTGTCATTCGGTATGAGGACGTTGCCGAGCCTGTTGACGCCCTTCCTGTGCAGCTCCCTGTCATCCAGGTTGAAATCTCCAAGAATGTATGATTTGCCGGTCCTGATCAGGTCGTGGTCGACGGAGCCTCCCGTTGTGATGATGACGTCGACGAAACTCTCCCTGGCCAGCTGCGCGATGATTCCCCTTAGGCCGGTGGCCATCATGTTCGCGGTGAAGCTGAGGAAGACCGTGGCCTCATCTTGCTTCATCTTCCTGATTAGCCTTACTGCCTCCCCGATGCCGCTGGCCTGGAATCCCGCGGCTGACATCTGGCCGACGAGGTCAGCAGCCTTCATTCCCTTCCCTATCTTGTAATCGCGGATTTTTTCCATGGAATCACATACGGATTTCGAATATGCAAGACAGAAAAAGCTTAGATGGGATAAATCTCCCTGAGAGAATCGGCCGCAACAAATCCAACGATCTCCCCCATTCCATCGAAATCCATAAGAATAGTATTACCTTGGGTTTTAATATTTCCTTTCGTTGTTAGGGCAACCCAGCCTGCCCGCAAGGTATATAAATGTGTTATGACAAATAAAGGAAGTGATGGTGGTATGCGCCTCTACGAACGACAGTACACAAAGAGAATCTGAGGAGACTTCTTCTTAGGGCAGTCAATAGCAATCAGATGCAGATTATATCAGAACTCGGATGTAGACCTCCCTGCACGATAACATCCCTGCTCACATCCATATCGAAATCACAAGGGATCCCGTTATCGACGCTGAAGCTCAACGCCCGGGTCCTAAAAGACCTAGGTCTAATCAGCTTCGGCAATTGCGAAAGGTCCGGAATATCCAGGCTAACGGATTTCGGACAATTCGTATGCGCGATAATCGATGATGCCTCTTCTGATACCACTGGAGAAACCGGGGATAGTATAACTGCCAAAACAGCTGGCCGTAAACCAGCAGATCCTGGTTCAAATCCGGGTCCCCGGACTATTGGTATGGGGGTTGAATGATGTGATGGAAATATTTTTTCAAATAACTTTAATACAGGGATGAACCTAATTATTAAGGAGAAAGTGATATCATGGATCTGGAAAAGAGGATGCAGCTGATAAGGGAAGTGGGGGAGGAGATAGTCACCGAGGAGGAGCTAAGAGAGCTCCTGCAGACGAAGAGGCACCCCATCGCCTACGACGGGTTCGAGCCATCGGGCCGGATGCACATCGCCCAGGGCATCCTCAGGACCATAAACATCAACAAGATGATCGGCGCGGGGGTCCATTTCAAGATGTGGGTGGCCGACTGGTTCGCATGGATGAACAACAAGCTGGGGGGAGACCTGGACAAGATAAGGATCACCGGCGATTACCTCATCGAGGTCTGGAAGGCCTGCGGCATGAGGACCGACAGGATCGATTTCATATTGGCAAAGGACGTCGTTACGAAGATCGACCACTGGGAGACCACGATAGACATCGCGAGGAACTCGACCGTCAAGAGGATAACCAGGTGCAGCCAGATCATGGGCCGAAAGACCGGCGAGAGCCTAAGCGCTGCCCAGATAATATACCCATGCATGCAGGCAGCCGACATATTCCACCTGAAGTGCGACATCACACAGCTCGGCATGGACCAGAGGAAGGTCAACATGCTCGCAAGGGAGGTCGGTCCCAAGCTCGGGTTCTGGAAGCCGGTTGTCGTGAGCCACCACATGATCCTCGGCCTTTCCAAGCCGACCGTTAAATCGTCAGACCCGGCCGACATGCTCCTTGAGATGAAGATGTCCAAATCCAAGCCGGACTCGGCAATCTTCATGGACGATTCCGAGTCGGAGATCATGAGAAAGATCGCGAAGTCATACTGCCCCGACAAACAGGTGGAGATGAACCCGATCCTCGAGTACTGCAAGTACATGATATTTGAGAAGTTCAAGGCCATGGAATTCAAGAGGAAGGCCCAGTTCGGCGGCGACCTGAGCATCGGTAACTATGCCGAGCTAGAGAAGATGTACCGGGAGGGCAGTCTGCACCCGGCCGACCTCAAGAGCACTACCGCATACTACATTAACGAGATAATCAAGCCCGTGAGGCGCCATTTCGAGAAGAACGCGAAGGCAAAGCGCCTTCTTGGGAAAGTCAAGAGCTTCGAGGTCACCAGATAATATTTAAACATTCGCTCCCGTAATATATTTCAGGTGTTGGTGATGCCGTACCTCTGGATTCGACGCAACTGAAAGAGAACCCTGATATATCCAGGCCATTTTCTGCATCATTACCTACTGCTCTAGACGCGTCCATAGCCTGGCCTTGGCCCCGGCAGTGATGCTTTCGCATAGGTTTGCAAGTTGTTTTTTTTCAGTTTCCGTTGCTTTCTTGGAAACTCCATGTTATGAAAATATGAGGTGATGGAGATTACAGGTATATTCGGCAAGAAGGAGAAGGGCAGATCCAGGGTTGGCTGGCTTGTGGATTTTGAATGCACCGCAGGTAAGCCAGGTTACGGTGCTAGTGTCCCGGAACATTACGATGAACCGAAAATGGAGGCCATTCAAACCCTAGGAACAAATTCAGAGCCAGAATGCTATGCAACTTCGCCTTTCGAGGCGGCTTGTATTTGTTTCCCCGCCTGGGACTTGCTTAATGATTCGTTCGACTACCGGGATGAGGCAGTCCAGGATAAGTCCCTAGTGAAGTTGTATTCCGCACGTTCCCCCGCTTGGGACCTGTGCGGCGATTGATAGAATTAATATAGCATGAATGGGAAATATTAACAGGTGAGAGCATGCCAGAAAGGATTGACCCATGGAGCCAGGCCGGGATAAAGGATTACGGCAGGCTGATAAAGGAGTTCGGGATAGAGCCATTTGGGCCGGTCTTAAAAAAGGTCCCAGAGCCGCACCTCTACATGAGGCGCGGGGTGGTGTTCGGCCACAGGGACTTCGGGAAGATCGCCGACTGCATGAGGAAGAAAAAGCCGTTCGTGATGCTGACAGGGCTCATGCCCAGCGGCAAGTTCCATCTCGGGCACAAGATGGTAGCGGATGAGTTCATATACCTGCAGAAGCACGGGGCGAAGACATACATCGTCGTCGCGGACGTGGAGGCCTACAACATGAGGGGAAAGAGCCTCGAGGAGCTTAGGAAGACAGCGATTGAGGAGTACCTGATAAACTATATCGCTCTGGGGCTCAAGCCCAGGGACTGCCATTTCTACTTCCAGAGCAACAGGTCGGCAGACGCCGAGAGCCGGCGAGTCGTCGTGGAGCAATTGGTCGAC
>CAYRIP010000030.1:0-6034 GCA_964424395.1 uncultured archaeon
TCAACGAGGCGATGCGGCACATGCAGCATGCGCATCACCATTACCATCTTCTGCACAGCAAGAAGGGATATCTTAGGTTGGAATGACCATATAGGATTTAGTCTTTCCGTCTAAGGGAGTATCCCGTGGAATGTAGCGCAGAAATGCCTGATGGCATCCCTAAGGATCTTCCTGCCCTCCTTCGTCAGCTTGTATGTGATCTCCTTTCCCGATTTTGTGGACGATATGAGGCCATCCTTCTTGAGCTTCTTTAGAGATGGGTATATAGTGCCCGGGCTTGGAACCGATCCCTTCCTCTTGCCTATCTCTTCAGCGATCTCCTGGCCATGCATAGGCCTCTTTGAGAGAAGGAAAAGGATGAGGAATCCCAGCATCCCTCTCATGTCACAGGAGTATCCATGAACGTGAAAATGCTTTCCGTGCTTCATCATATGATATATTGGGTGACCGATACATTTATAAATGACCTTATCTATTATATCGTATATCCGATATAAAAACGAAGGAGGTGAATGATATTTACGGATGTTGCTCACATAGATCTTTCCTCACGAAGGAAGAGAAGATAGAGATGCTAAACGAATACAAGCAGTACTTAGATAACGAATCCAAAGGTGTCAGCGAGAGGATCAAAGAGCTCACGAAGAACAACTAGCTTCGATTCTTAGTTCAATCTTTTTTTTATTTCTTTATTTTAATTTTTTAATTTAATTTTTTATTTGCGCTTCCACCACCAGGCAAGAGACCAGCCGAAGACGAGGATTATTATGACTGAAACCAGGATAACCCAGTAATCCGGAAGTGGCTCGGGGCACGACTGAATGATGGTGAAATCCCGCTCCAGTACGACGCTTCCCTGACGCATCTTGGCTGTCGCCTCTATCACAGGCTCTGATGACTCAAGCCTTATCGATATATTGACTTTCTCATGGGGCCAGCATATCGCCTTCTCAATGTAGTAGTAGCTCGATCTCCACGTCCCGGCGCTATTGACTTTTCCCGGCACGTCCAGCTTTAAGTCCCAGCAGGATTCGCCAATATCCCCCGCTGTGACGGTGACGACAAAATCAGTGCATGTGCCTGACGCGCTGACCCCGGACATCTGCTGGGATTTGACACACATGGGTATCATCGCCAGGAACAGAAAGACCGCTACGATTATCGCCAGGATTATCATGCATGTCTTCATGACATCCTCCTCACTCCCAGTTCTGGGTCTTCAGCTTTATCTTGTAAATGCTCTCTATGAAATCGGTCCCCGCGTATCCGGCGACAAGGGCGAACTTGACGTCATTGGCGATGAAGACGCCGGCGAGAAGCCCCATGCCGCCGGACGACAGAAGCGAAAGCACGACCCACTCCTTTCTCACATTTCTCTTCTTGCTCGGGGTGGCGTTGACGTACTTGGTTATCCCCACCAGTCCCCTTATCACCCCGCCCAGGAATCCGGCGATGAAAATGAAAAGGACGCTGAGGCCTTCCATATTGAAAGTTAAACCGTTTGGTTTAAAAAATGGATCAGGTCCGGGTTTTCATGAAATATGGGGGAATAACGCGGATTCGGAAGGGACGTCGAGCTTGCATGTATGAAAATTCCTGGGAACACCGGGAAGAACCGTTTTTATTGCAGCTTCGCACTAATAGTATATTATGAGAGCGCAAGCGGCATTCGAATACATGCTCATTGTGATAATAGCACTTACGCTGATGGTACCGGTATGGGCATACATCACGTCTGTGAAGACAGAGGCCACCGACGAGCTTTCCCTCTCATACGCCAAGAGCAGCGTCGACAGGCTGGCCAGCACGGCGGACCTGATATTCTCCCAGGGGCCTCCAGCGAAGGTGAAGGTGCACATATACATCCCAAACGGCGTGGAGGGATACAACTTCACGAACAAGACGGTGGCCCTGATGGTAAGGTACCAGAATGCCATTTCGCCCGTCTATGCTGATTCAAAGGCTAACCTTAACGGCACCCTGCCCCTTGTCGAGGGCAATTACTGGATGCAGGTAGAGGCGGTAGAGAATGCGAACTACGATGTCTTCATCAAGGCTGTATAAGGCCCAGATCGCCTTCGAGTACATGTTCATATTCGCGATATTCATGGCGGCGATCATCATAGGCGCAGCCTTCGCTTACACCAAATCCCTCGAGGTGGAGAGCTACAGGACGAACCTGGAGGTCGATGGCCTCCTGACACAGGTCTCAGACAAGATCAACACGGTATGGCTCGAAGGTCAGGGATTCAGCTCGAACATCACGGTCCCGGAGACCGTCGCCGACTACAGCTACACGCTGAATGTGACGGGCAACTACCTGCTGCTAACGGTCATTGAGCAGGATTTCATCAGGCCCATAATAACGAACAACGTGACGGGAAACTTCTCATTGGGAGTGGTCAATACGCTCACAAACATGGGTGATCACATACGGATCTCGTGAATCGCCCAACAATAAAGATAAATATTAAGCCATCGGCTAAATAGATGCTTATGAGATTCATCATCAGGACCAAGGACGGCTACGAGGGAAGCATCAAGGACGAGGTCATCCGGATGCTCAGGGACAACGGTGACGAGTACACGGAGGATATTGAGCCCGAGTGCGATTTCGCTCTCATAATAGGAGGCGACGGCACGCTTCTGAGGGACCACTCGTGGCTAGATTGCCCGGTCATGGGCATAAATCCGGGGAAGAGCGTGGGCTTCTACATGAGGGCATGCGATACCGATTTCAAGATGAGGCTCACTGCACTTTTCGAGGGCAAGCCCGGTAAGGATTACCTTATCTACGACCTCATGAGGCTCGAGGCGAGCGTCAACGGTCGCGGGCTTGACGCGCTAGCTTTGAATGAGGTGCTCATAAGCCCGGTGTTCGTGCGCAGGATCATGGAAGCGGAGCTTAAGGCGAAGGGCAGGGAGAGCCTCGAGAGGAACAGCGCCATCATCGCGTATACCCCGACAGGGTCCAACGCCTTCGCGCATTCAGCCGGCGCGAAGCCTATGAGATATGATTCCAAGTCGTTCGGCCTGGCAGCGCTCGCCCCATATTCGGGGGCTCTGAAGAAGGCTGATATCCATGTGCGCGATGGACCCATAAGGATGAAGTATCTGAGCAAGATAGGGGAGGTCTGCATCGACGGCAGCGAGCTGCACATAATGGAGCTGAAGCCTGGGGACATGGTGGAGATTGGGATGCACGCCAATCCTCTTCGATTGATCGGATTCATGCCCAGGCTTTGTTGAATCCGTCACATTAAATCCTATTGAAGTTATAACGCGCCATCTTGCGATAAGAAACCATCCTTTAGGAATCCGGGCCTGTCCGCGGCGTATCCGCTGTCAGCCTGCCTGTTCCATGGGACCATCAACTGCCTGTAAGGGCCATCCCCCACACGATACGTCACGAAAGCTGCGGGCTTGGTGAAATCTATTGCCGCGGTTTCCTCAGCACCAACGCCATTCCATCTGAAAGATCTCGCGGCAATCCCCCCGCTGTCTTCCGTGGGCGATAGCTGGGTGAAGTAGAATTCCCTCTTACCGCCCCTCCCAGCGTACCCGACATCGACGCTGTAGATTTCCGCGCCCGGTACGAGCTGCACGGTTCTCATGGCAAATCTGGAAGAGGTGTCTGCGAAGAACATCTTGATCCTTTCCTTCATGGGGCCACCATAAAGTCTTCCCAGCATCTCATCCACTTGTTCGTTGCTCAGCTGCGTGAACATTCAGATTAATTCCATGATAACCTTTATATAAACGGCATTGACGAAGGGAAGACTCATTTTCCCCTGCCTTTCATCCAATTCGCGAAATTCTCGAGGGCGATCCTGCGCTGGGAGATGCCGTTTTTCTCTTCCGTCCCGATCTCCGCGTACGTCTTCTCATACCCATCTGGGATGAATATGGTGTCCCAGGCGAATGAATAGCCTTTGGTCACCTTCTCGCTTATCCTTCCGGACACGCTCCCACGAAAGGTACGGACATTCCCTTCGGAATCGCAATACGCGACAACGGTTATCGCCTCCGCCGACCTGTCCTTCCCCTTCAAGAAATCCACTATCCCCTGCGCCCCTATCGAATCGAAGAAGTGCTTGATGAGGGTGCCGGGATACCTGTTCATCGCGTTTATGTACAGGCCGGTATCCTCAACGATGAGCTGCTTCCTGACGATGCCGAAGGCATGCCTTGCCTTCTCCCTCGCAACAGGCTCTGCGTCCTTCTCCTGGATCTCTCCTATGTCCAGGCTCCTCTGCTCGACCCCTATCCCGAACTTGGCGAGTATGTCCCTTGCCTCATTCGCCTTCATGCGGTTTCCCGTTATGAAAAGAAGGGTCTTTTCCATATCACCACCTCTCCCATATCCATTCGAACTCCCCGGGCCCCGCGCTCTTCTCCGAGCGCTTCCAGTTGTACATCATGATACCACCGAAGATTATCCCCCCAAGATGTCCGAAGTGCGCGACCCCCGACATGAGGTCGATGAATCCCGCGAATATAGAGAACGCGATGAACCCGATGACGACATACATGGCCTTGATAGGCACCGGTATGGGGAATATTATCAGCCTGTTGTTCGGGTACTTGACAGCGTAGGCCGTTAGGACAGCGTAGACCGCGCCGCTCGCGCCTACCATCGGCACGTTCGATATCCCGGTGATGAGGATGTGGAACAGCGCCGATCCCACGCCAGATACGATGTACAGTGTCAGGAACCTCCTGATCCCAAGGAAGCCCTCCACCGCGGTGCCGAATATGAACAGCCCTATCATGTTCAGCCCAAGGTGCTCCAGGGAGGCGTGGGTGAACATGTACGTGAAGAACTGCCAGTACATCCCGGAGAGGGCCAGCGACGGAGTCAGCGCCAGCAGCTCGGTCGACCCGGCAACGGAAATCTGGACCAGATAGACCAAAAACGACGCGACCATGATGGACAATGTTATCTTCATTGCTTCTTCACCTTCTTCTGCGTTAAGCTCGCGATATATGCCTTAATCTTCGGGATCATCTCTTCTATCCTTAATGACTGCAACATGCTTAAAAACCATAGCCAGTCTGTCTTGAATGATTCCACCTCGACGAAGACCTCGCCGAACTCGTTCTGGTTAACAAAACCCGTCAGCTCAACACGACCCTTCGGACCGGGAGGATTGCTGAACAAGAGTACCTTGCCGTGCGGGTCCTCGAGCGTAGACCCCATGACCCCCGTCCGGTCCTGCATCTGCTCCGATATGCGTCCGCTCAGCCTCACCTTCTTGTGAAGGAAGTTCTCAGCGTTGCCCACAAGCTCCGCTGAATTCGTCTCTATGACCTCCCACTTGTGCTCGAGGCTCTCCCATGTCATATCCTTCATGCTCGTGTTATAGTATAAGTATCCGGCTCCGCCGACGACCACCGCAACGATCACGACCAATAGCATCACCCCGAAGTCGAAGCCGATCGGCAGCAGCCCGCCGGCGACGCAGGTCGAATTGAAGCATCCGAACGCGCACTCCTCCACTATCATCCATCCGCCGTTTATGTACTGCTGCACGGTGTCGTTGCCAGAGCACCGCCTGTCCCCTACGACCGGCGGGATCCCTATCACCGTCCTGCACGCAAGCGCTCCCGTATCGCAGCCGTTTGCGCATGTCTCGATTTCGTCCCATTTGCTTCCGTCTGATCTGCACTGCTGCAGCACGCTGCCCGAGCACCTCTTGGCCCCGCCCTTGCAAAGCGTCGTGCACGCGCCATTGGCGCATCCTAGCGGGCATACCTCCTTGGTGGCCCATCCGTCCCCCTGGGCATTGCACTCGACCAGATTGCCGGTCATGGAGCATTTCTCCGAACCCGGGATGCAGAGAAGACCTGAATCCTCTATTATCAAATTGATGCTAGCTCTAGCAGACGCCGAAGGGGTGGACGCGGCCGATATATTAAGCGAGAAAGCGCCAAGGCCCTGGGTGTATGAGACGCTAAGCGAGAGGCTGAAGTTCTTGGTCTCCCCCTGGGATACGTGCTGCGACGAGGGAGTGAACTGCATGGTGCATCCCGG
>CAYRIP010000030.1:6044-9255 GCA_964424395.1 uncultured archaeon
CATTGCCAATATCAGTCTGTCGAAGCGGATAAAGATACGCTGGTCAGGTTCGTTGATCCGGTGTTTTTGACGCCGACGCCAACGATCTTGCTGTCTCCCTGCTTCAGGGTGATGCTCGACGGATAACCCGATATCTGCATGGATGCGGTCGTATAGCCCCCGTTGCCGCTGCTCGAGTAATGGCATCCGCTCGTGTCGAATTGGCAGCTGCCCGTGCAGTCAAGGGATCCGTAGTCATAACCGACCGTATCGCAGTCCTCCCCGTCAAGGTCTCCGCCGTCGCATTCCTCGGCCGCGTCATCAACGACGCCATTGCCGCAGTAGGGGACCTCCTCCCCCATCGCGTAGGCCGAGAATCCGGATACGTTGATGATAATGATGTCATCCGCCTTGTCCAGCGAGTAGTCGCCTCCCTCGTTTAGCTTGTTTCCCCATCCGCCCGAGCCCCCGATGCAATATCTTCCGGACAGGTTCCAGTTCACGCACTTGTAGGCTATGATCCTGTTCTCGTTTGAAATCAGCCCGGAGTACGGGATAGTCAGGTGCGCGCTTCCAAAGCCCAGGTCCGTCTCTGCGGCGATCACCGATTTGAACTGCTTGTTCGTCGGGGGATCCGCGATCTGCGGCGGGACCTCGTCGATGCTGAACTTCGCCGTCATGTTCTTCGTCATGTTGGCGTCATGCAGGATTATCCAGAAGCCCCTGCTCAGGTTCATGTCCCAGTATCCCACCGGGACCATGAATGTGTGTTCGTACACCGTCTCGGCGGAGTTCCTGACGTGCCCGTCCGACGGGCTGAATACCGACATGGACATGTTGGTCTCGTTGTCTGCATGGTCCCTAAAGAGCATCGTCATTCCTGTGGCCTTCCTGAAATCCAACACGCCTATCAGGGTGACGTTTCCAGCCCCAAGAGTATCGTTGACGAATATGCTCACGTTGAACGTATTGGGATCCGCGACGAAAACCGTCATGTTCCTCTGGTAGACGCTGCCGCCCACCGGCAGCATAAGACCGGAATGATATGTCATGTTCGAGCTCAGGTTGTATATAACGGTTGAGATGCCGTCGGCGTCGGTCACCTCGGCCGTTATGCTGACGCCATCATTGGACAGGAGCACGCTCGGCACCACCGAGGAAGACACGAGGACGGGCGGGGGGTTCACCCTGGACGATACCCTCGGTGTCGAGTTGAGGTTGCCGGATGAGTCGTCGGCGTAGACCCTGTAGCCGTATGAGCCGAAAGCCAGGGCTGTCATGTTCTTCTTGCAGTAGCTCCTTTCGTTGTCCCTTACCATCGACATCGTGATGTTCGAGCTCGTGTTCTCCCACTCCAGCTTGCAGCTGGTAAGGTTCTCGTCGGCGGAGACGTTGACGAACAGCCAGTCGTCGTTCGTGTGGCTGCCGTCGGGTATCGTCGGGGGGAGGAAGGCGAGGTCCGGCGGGTCCGTGTCGAGCCATCCGCTCATGCTCCCGTATGGATAGGAATCCGTCACGTTCATTGCGCTCGAATCCGTGCCTGGGGTGAAGTACGGGGGAGCCGTGTGGCCCCAGAAGTTGCCCGATCCCTGGTATGAAAGCTCGATCGCCTCTTCGGAATCCACGGGATCCCCGCTGAGCGCGCCCGTTCCCACTATGTTGTTCTCATATATAAGGACGTTGTCATCGCCGAAAAGGTATATCCCGTCCATCTCGGCCTGCATGATGTCGTTCCACCGAACGCTCGCGTTGTCTGTCTGCTGTATTCCGCATCCGAAATCGACATCTGAGATGCTGCTCTGATGAATATTCACGTGATGGCTGTCGAATACGTACACCCCGAACCCGTTGAGCGAGAGGTTGCTGTTGTTGATAAAAACATAGCTCGAGTTGATGACAGATATCTTCCCTATGTTGGATGAATTGAAATCCTGCAGAAGGACCGAGTCAAGCACCACGGGATTCCCCTGCGTCCCGTGGATATCGTAAAGGTAGTATATGGGCTCGCCGTTGACCGTGTTCGACTGGTTTATGTGGTTCTCCAATGTCGTGAAAGACTGGACGTAGAGGCCGTATCTCCCGGTGTGGTTGGTGATCCTGTTCTGCGTGAAGCTGTTGTAGTTGCCGCCCACGAAGAGGCCCCCCATGTTTCCGGATATCGTATTCCCGTGAACATGGTTGCTGTCGCCGATGACCGAAACGCCCGAGCAGTTGTTGCCCGAGAGGTTGTTCCACATGACGGTCGAGTAGTAGTCCTCGATCCCTATGCCGCCGTAATCCACGACGAAGGGGATGCCGAAGAAGGAGAAAGTGAACATGCATCCGGATGTCCCGGTCACGTTGTTCCCGATTATCGTGTTGTTGTAGTTGCCTTGCGTCACGATCCCAAGAAATGAGCTGTCATGGATATCGTTACTCATTATGGTGTTGTTGACGGAGTCCACGAAGACTATGCCCCCGCTGTTATCGCTCAACGTGTTGTATGAGACTGTGATGTTCTCAGAATCGACCGAATAGAAGGCGAAGTAGGAGTTGCTGATATCGAATCCCGATATCTCGATATAGGATGAATTGACCGCCATTATCCTCCCAACGTTC
Organism: uncultured archaeon; assembly: GCA_964424395.1. Lineage (GTDB taxonomy): Archaea > Aenigmatarchaeota > Aenigmatarchaeia > QMZP01 > JAFGSV01 > JAFGSV01. The sequence continues at coordinate 8,622 of CAYRIP010000030.1, forward strand.
GTAACGTTCGCGACGCTTAGGGTCAGCGGCGCGGGCGATATTGGCGAAGCCTGGGTGCCGCTCGCGCCATAGTAATGAAGGAGGGGCTCGGAGTTCACTGTGTTGCTCTGGTCGATATCATTCTTCAGCGAATTGATCGCCTCGAAGTATACGCCATGCCTTATATCCTGGGACTTTGTTATGGTGTTCCCTGTAAAGTTGTTGCCGCTTGAGCCGTCATCAATATAGATGCCGGACTTCGCGTCGGTGATGGTGTTTCCCTCTATAAGGGACCCGGTCACGCCCACGAGCTTTATGCCGTCGCTGTAAACGCTGTTTCCCCTGATCGTTACATTGCCCGAATATGCGACCTCTATGTGCCCCGATTCGTTGCTCAGGTTTATGACCTGGTCGGCCGCGTTGTAGTAATAATCGACCTGCCTGCCGTCGACCGTGTTTGTGGTGCCTATGTCATGGTTGAAGTAATTGCCGTAGCCTCCGCTCACCCAGAGGCCGTTTGCGTTGCCGTTCATCTCGTTGTTCCAAAGGCTCGCGTTCTCCGCGGAGTCAAGCCAGATCCCCTGCGAAAAGCCCCCGACGACGCAGTTCCTGATGTCTACGTCATCGCTCTCCGCGTATATGCCGTAGCCTTCCC
>CAYRIP010000031.1:0-9218 GCA_964424395.1 uncultured archaeon
GCTTCGTTCGCGCTCGGAATCATCATGGCCATAGCGATTATGCTTCAGAACATACCGAGGGGCATAGCGGTAAATGCGCCTCTCCAGAGGATGGACCTCAACCTGCTCGGCGTCCTCATAATGATGCTGCTGGCAGGAATCCCCGCCCTTGCCGGAGGCCTGCTCGCATACGCAGCGCTTGCGGGATCGGCGCCCGTCGTCATGGCGTCGGGGATGGCTTTCTCAAGCGGCGCCCTTCTTTTCATCAACGCCGACCAGCTAATCCCGATAGTCAAGAGCAACGCCAGGATCCATGAGGTGGCGATCGCGCTCTTCCTTGGCATTTTCGTGGGGATGCTTCTTCTGGGGATAGGATGATAACGGTTCTGAGGCTCGGCCACAGGGCGGGAAGGGACCCGCGCATATCAACGCACTGCGCCCTGGTCGCACGCGCGTTCGGCGCCGGCAGTATGATATATACGGGCGAGCATGATTCTGATTTCGAGAGGTCGGTTACCAGCATCGTGAATAACTGGGGAGGACCGTTTGAGATATCATACGAGAAGAGATGGAAATGGGTCATAAAGAGCTTCACCGGGAAGAAAGTCCATCTCACGATGTACGGCATGCCGCTGCAGAAGAAGATAGCCGCGATTCGGAAATACAGGAACATACTGGTGATAGTCGGGGGACAGAAGGTACCAGCCGAGGCCTATCACATGGTCGATCATAATATCAGCGTAACCAGCCAGCCTCACAGCGAGGTGGCGGCGCTTGCGGTCTTCCTGCACGAGCTTCAGGAAGGGCGGGAGATGGAGATGAGATTCAAGGACGAGAAGATTCGGGTCATCCCGAGCGAAGTTGAGAAAAAGACAGTGAAGAAGTGATTAGATATAAAAATCTAATCCCCCTTCGTATGTTTATGTCCATGACAAGCAGCGAAGATCGAGCTACGGCCGAATTTCGTTCAAGGAGCAGAATGATTTACCCAAAACGGATAATACATGGATATGATGGTTCGGACTCTGTTGAGGTAGGATGCATCTTTGACGGTGACGTATACATGTCACCTCAAGACTTGGCATTATGCGGACCAGAAGCCATCAGATATGATGATTGATGAAGATTGACGATACTTATTCAGCACATGATCATTTTAGCCCATTGCGCCCGCAATGGATATTATGCGATGATTATTCATCCTTCATCCCTTTGAAAGAAGCACGACCCTGCTCTCCTCTTGCTCGTCCTTGTATCCATACCCGGACAGCTCCGCTACCTTATTCGCAAAGTCCCTCACTTCATGGATGGATGGCATGTTCTCCTTCTTCAGCCTCCTCTGGCTGAATCCAACGTGCATGTAGCCCTTCAACTCTATGAAATCCGGGGATGCCTTATCTATCAGCTTCGCGTACCCTTTTGGATTGGCCATGTTAAGGCCCTTCACCATGGTAAGCCTTATGACCTTGGTGCAGGAGAAGGATGGAAGCAGCCCGAGGCTATCATTCATCCTCCTCCAGAAATCGGGAAGAGTAGGCCTGTCGACCAGCTTGTATGTCTCCTGGTCCGGGGCATCCAGCGAAAGGTATATGTTCGTGGGCTCCGAAATGCCCTTCAGCCTTTCAGGGTACTGGCCGTTCGTGACCAGGAACGCAGTGAACTTCCTCCTCTTGAATTCCTCTATGAGGCCTGATATCTTAGGATAGAGCGTGGGCTCACCGGCAAGCGATATCGCTGCCTGGTTGGGGTCCTGCGCCTCGCGCCATTTGCTCATGTTGGTGTTCTCGAAGCCCTTGAATCCAGACAGGAGCTTTCTTTGCGATTCCACGCAGGAATCGATGATGTCTTCTGGCTCGTCCAGTTCTATGCCCTTGAGCAAGGCATGCTCAACCATCCTCCAGCAGTACATGCACTTATTGGGACAGTCCAGCCACGGCGTCATCTGAAGGCACCTATGGCTCTTTATCCCGTAGAACCTCTGCTTGTAGCAATTGCCCTCGTCCCTTATCGCCCTCTTTGTCCAGTGGCATATCTTGACCGCCGAATGCGAGCCGGCTATCCTGTACTGCTGCCTTTCCAGCACCTTCAGAAGAGCGGCCGGTATCATGGGTATTAATTAAAAGCTATCTATTAAAGATTCTACCATGGGCACTCTCAAGGTCGGGATAATCGGATGCGGATTTATAGGGACCCTTCTCGCAAGGCATGCCGACAAGAAGAAGGGAATACGTCTTCTGCACCTGATGGATGAGGACATCAAAAAGGCCAGGGGTTTGGCCAGAAAGCTCAAGAGCAAGCCGACGGTCGTGAAGGGCGCGGAAGAGCTCAAGGACTGCGACCTCGTCATAGAGGCCGCTTCCCAGGATGCCGTGAGGGAGAATGCGCTTGCTATCCTTGAAAGCTCCGATATCATGATAATGAGCGTTGGGGCGCTTGCAGACGAGGCGCTCCATAAGAGTATCCTGAAGAAGGCCGAGGAGAATGGAAGGAGGATCCATATCCCCTCGGGGGCGGTGGCCGGACTCGACGGCATCAAATCCGCTGCGGTGGGAGACATAGAGAGCGTGACCCTGACCACGAGGAAGCCACCGAAGGGGCTCGAGGGGGCTCCGGGGACAGCGAAGCTTGAAATAGGACTGGGCAGCATCAGAAAGCCAACCGTGGTCTTCGAAGGCACCGCAGACGACGCCGCAAGGCTTTTCCCGAAAAACATCAACGTCGCGGTCGCCATATCTCTTGCCGGGATAGGCGTCGGGAAGACTAAGGTCAGGATAATAGCGGACCCTTTCATCGAAAGGAACACCCATGAGATAGTGGTCGAGGGCTCATGCGGCCGGATCGTTACAAGGACAGAGAACGTCGCGTCAAAGAAGAACCCCAAGACCTCCCAGCTCGCCCCGCAGTCGGCCATCGCGACCCTGGACGGCATATCGAAGACCCTTAGGGTCGGCACGTGATATTCTGGAAATAGTCAGAAAAAAGCATTTAATGTCACCACACAACATTGACTATTAAGCGATATGCAGCGTTTTGGAGAACGGGTTATCGCTGCTATTTGGTGAGTCTGATATGAATCCGGGTGAGTACGGAGACCGACTGATGAACTGGAGGTCATGCTTTGAGTCCCTGATGTCGGTATTCGCCAGGGAAGGAAAGCTCTACACCCCATATGTTGCTCATTCTTCTGCATCGCTGCATGGAAACACGATCAGCCTCGGGCGAAACGTGATGAAGGGTTTCAAGAACCTTGATGAATATGACTACGCATCCGTATGGGGAATGATGGAAACGGGCCTTGACCTGCTGGAAGAGGGCAGGAACGACTCCCGGTCATTGATCTATAACGCCCGGGACGCGATGAATTTGGCCAATAGGATCGATGAGCTGTCCACCGTCTTCGAGTATGTCACTTATGACAGCGATGATGGGCAGGCGTCCAATATAATGCAGGTGAACGTGCCCCTTCTTGCGAGGTACATGGCTGTCAGGGAATCGATGACCGGGCCTGAGGGGCCGGGCCTGCAAGAAGGGCATCATTATCCGCAGCCGGCCGCGAGGATCGTGCCGGAGTCAGATTACATCGAGGTTTCCCCCGCAACGATGATGATCGAGAATCTCGAGGCCGAGCTGCTTTCAGGGGTTTCCACCGATCGCGCCAATGAGATCACAGAGGAGCTTCTAGGGAGGATGGGAGACGGGATGCTTGACCGCATCCTGGAACTTGTCCATCAGGGAAAGCTGAGCATGGAGGCGAAAAGGCATGGATATGAGATGGAGCTGTCCGGTTGGCTCGATGACAACATCGATACGCCTTGCAGCGCTCTTGATATCGACAAGTATACCGAATTGATGGGGAAGGGCGCGGTTTTCCCGGAAGTCGTCAGAAGATATGGTGACGATATAAGAAATGTCCAGATGAGGGTGGCTGTCAAAGGAATGGACGCGCATCTGCATCCGGATGCTTCGGGAGAGGAGAGCCGGTATTCAAAGGCGGCTGAGGCCTCCAAAATGGTGAATCGTATTCTTGGGGGCGCATTTTCGCTCGCTGTCGGGAATGATTCCGGATGCGTGTTATGATGATATATTAATCAGGCATCTCTTTCTCTATTATGGCAGCAGGCAAAAAAGACATACTAAAGAAAGACATACGAAAGATCGTCGGTGAGATGAGAAAGCATGTCGGGGGAAAATCCGTCGTATGGCATGACGACCCTTTTCGGGTCCTGATATCCACGGTCCTTTCGCAGAGGACAAAGGACGAGAACACGAGAAAGGCCGCTGAGAGCCTCTTCTCAAGATTCCGCACGCCCGAGGATATCGCGGGCGCTTCCTTAAAGGACCTTGAAATGCTCATCAGGCCGAGCGGATTCTATGTGGTGAAAGCCAAGAGGATCAAGAGGATAAGCCAGCAGATAATGGACGATTTCAACGGAAAGGTCCCAAGGTCCAGGGAGGACCTAATCACTCTTGAAGGTGTGGGGCCCAAGACCGCCGGATGCGTGCAGGTCTACGGATTCAATGACCACGCCCTCCCGGTCGACACCCACGTCCACCGGATATCGAACCGCCTTGGGCTCGTTCGCACTAAGACGCCTGATGAGACCGAGCAAAAGCTCATGGCGGCGGTGCCGAGGGGATACTGGAGGGAGATCAACCTTCTCATGGTCAGGTACGGCCAGAGGGTATGCACCCCGAGGAACCCGAAGTGCCATGACTGCGGGCTCAGGGGTGCATGCGATTATTACGATGGCGCAAGCAACCGTAGCAAGAAATGAACCAATTCAAATCCGAATGAAAAAAAGAAATGCTGGTGAAGGGAAAATCAAGCCTTCACCACTAAAGTTCCTGCTGCCATGTCGCCTATCCTCTGCTTCTTCTCGCTCGCAATCACCACTATGAATCCGATGAGGTAAAGCGCCAGGCCGTCTATGATCCTCAGCAGGGTCCGGACGAACGCGTCCACGAAAGTCATCTTGCCCTTCTCCTTGACAACCTTGATGTTCACCAGCTTCTTTCCGAGCGTCTGTCCCGATGTGCCCTCGAGATACGTGAAGTATCCAAGGTTCACTACCGCCGCTATGACCATGTACGACATCCATGCGCCCATGAGAGCCGCCATATCAAGCGCCGATGGCATGCCGGCCATCGAGTATATCGCTGTGCCCAGTCCGAGGGGAATCGCTATAACCATCATGATTACCCAGAGAATGACCATATCGATTATCGCAGCCACGATCCTGCTTCCTACGCTAGCGTAATCAGCCACAATAACACCTCCATATTTGAAATTGATTAGAATATGATTCCGGGATATAAATATACAGAAGTGAGCGCATTGTGGGATTTCAAGGAAACGCATGAAGGATCTGATGCCGCTATTGAAACGCCATATCTTTAATCGATCTGAATATCGTATATATGCCCAATTCCCCACCAATTACTTTATAACCGTTATATCACAATTCCCGAAAGCGCTTCCGCTCGCAGTCTCGAGCTGAAAACTGTGGCTGCCACTGCTCAAAGATATATAATCCATGAATGTAGCTTGATTTCTTCCTCCCCCCTCACCGCCCGAACCAACATAATCCCCGATATATACAGTGTCCACTCGCACACCATCGATTCTTAAGTAATTGTAGATGTTGGCATCTCCAAAATATTTATCACCTTTCGCAATGATCAGGTAATTCGTGGCGGAAGGCACATTGAAATTCCCTGAACATGACGATCCATAGTAAACGATGTCACTAGAACCTACACAATCAGCACCGGCATTAGCGCAGACCGACCCTGAAGCAACGACATTTCCCGTATCTTGGATCCTGAATAATTCGGCGCCAGATTTCAGATTCACTGAAAAATATGGCGTCTGGGTTCCGTCATCATCCATTTGGAAAGTGAATCCGCCCCCCGACCCGGAATCCTCGTCCTGTTCGTGGGCAAAATATGCCCTAACATCATCAACCCACATTGCCATTGCCTGACTTGTAGAACCGATTCGGCTTATGTAGCTCTTTTGGCTGCCAGTATCGGTATCGGTCATAAAAGTGCCATCTACATGCAAATTGAAGTTTGGAGTATACGTTCCGATTCCGACATTGCCACCAGTTGTGGCGAAGAACGGGGTCGTCGCGCTTTCATAGCTATAGATGCGCAGGCCCCCGTCTCTCGAATCATCCCTGTATATCAACCACTTATCATCCCCATCCTCCTTGAATCCCAGCCCCTCATCACCTGTCCCTGAACCGTCGATAAAAAGGTACGCCCCACCAAATTTGTCTTTTATATTCAGGTCCCCGTACATCGTGTCCCCCGTCACACGTACGAAGGCTCCTTCCTGCCCATAATAGTATTGCCAGCCGCCGATCTCCCCCAGCCGTATATCGTCAGCATATTCAGGTGTCCCGCTCAGGGTGACCCTGAACTGGCAGATGCCGTTTCCTAGGTTGTTCCTTACCAATATCGTGCTTTGGTCATTGGTCAGGTTTTCATAGACCGTGGACCAGGATGCCTCCAGGCAATTATATGGAGAAACGGGATCCGCTAATTTCTCGATCTTGACACCTGATACCCTGCGATTATATGTGAACTCGATTGCAAATCCGTACCAGTAGTGTGTGGGGGTTCCCAATTCAATGTCGATAGTCACCGGCAAGTCGGCATCGACCCAGCTTGCTCTCGTGTTTGAAGTGCCATCAAACATATATGCCAGATAAGCGGTGCCCCCCGTGGGATCGGGATTTGAGGTAACCGTGTATTTCTGGTCCGCCCTTATGAGCTTGTCGTGGACAGCTCCGAGTATGTTCCATCCTTGGAATCCGAACGCATTGCCCGATAACAGGCTGGCGTCCTTGATGAGGTTATCGTTCATCTGCAGGTTCCCTTCGACATCCAGCCGTTCGGTTGGGGCCGACGTCCCTATGCCGACGTCGCCCCCGCCCGACGCCATGTATACGTCATTGGCAGAACCGTGATTCATATACAGTGAGGTACCGAGACTCTCGATCTGGTTTGAGTCGAAGTTAAGCGACTGCGTATCATCCGAATTCGTTATCCTAAGGCCCGAATTGGCCTTATTGGCTGCCGTGTCCGTGCCCAGTGTCCCGTTCTCCTTCGTCACCAACCTTGCGTCCGGGCTCGCCGTACCTATGCCGACGTTGCCTGTTGAAGCGATACGCATGCGTTCTTTTGGAGCTGCCTCCCCCGCCTGCCTTGTCCAGAAACGCATCCATGCGGCATCGTCCGCATCATCCCTCTCCATCTCGATTTCTCCCACGTACTCATAGCTTCCTCCCGCCTGGTGGAAAAAGCTGATACTCCCCAGAGCGCCAGCGGGGGCAATGCGGTTCTTCCCAAAAAGCTCTATGCGGCCATTCCTCTGATCAGTGCCCGTACCTATGGTAAGTGTGTTATATCCGGCAGGCGCGCCCATTATATTTATGTCCGTGGTCCCTATGCCTATGCCGCCGCTCTCATATATCATGCTGTTTGACAGCGTATCAGCCCCGCCCCATTTCGCTATGTAATTCGCGGTACCGGTCCCTCCAATCGTGCTGCCGCCTAAAGCGGTGAAGCTCTTCCAAGCGGATCCGTCATAACCCACGAAATCAGTGCCGTTCCATCGTATTACGCCCTCTTCCGATATCAACGTGTCGCCGATCTGGATGGCTCCGGAAACGTCGATGCTCTGTGACGGTCCAGATATCCCGATGCCGATCCTGCCGTTAACATCGTCTATGAACAAAGGCGCCAGGTCCAGCTCTTCGACAGAATGCCCCATCGTTGCGGGAGGGCCGCCTGAGGCGTATGCCGCTGCGATCCCAGCAGCGATGTTTAATGAAAGGAATAAGACAATGAGAATGAGGGAGCGATTACCGACTATGGACACAATCCTCATGTGTTATATTATTGTTTTATTGATTAATAAATAAGAAAAAACAGAAAAATCACCCATTGATTCATGAGGGGATGCCTTATGATACAATGGTTACGCCCCTGTCACCACCAATCACTGTCGGTGTTCCCGCGATGAACACGGCGTTTAAGACCGGACTGAAGCCCTGTGAGCTGACATCCGGGAGACAGCCGTAGTACTGCATGGTGGGGAAGCAGTCGCCGGCCGGCGGGAAATCATTATATGCGCATACCATGTTCTTCCTGACATTCCATGGACCCAATGTGCCTGTGCTGCACGAATATGTGTAAAATTCATTCTCAAAAAGTTCGCCGCAGGGACCTATTCCCATCGAGCAATGCTGAGGTATCACCGTTCCATCGCACTTATAGTTCACATAGGAGGCCCCGGAGTAGGTGGCGCATCCGGCGGCAGCCATTTGCTGGAAGTACTGCGAGGCGGTCGCGCATCCGAAGTCATATCCCCCGGCGCCATTTGCGTCTCCGAACACATGGATCCCGTAGGCATTGAAGAAAGGCGTGTCATACAGCCTTCCTTCCTGCGGGGTGATGATGATCCTGTATTGCTGTCCGGGAATCAGGGTCACCGGATTGGAAGAAATGGTATCTCCCACTCCCCAAAGCCTGTTGGTAGTTATGCTTTTTGCCGCTCCTATGAGGTTACCGCTCATATCCTTGATCTCAACGCTCATTGGATCGCTTGCGCCGCTTCTCAATTCCCACGGGAACCTGCATGCAGCTTCGCCGCCCGGCCCGTAATTCCTTATAAGATTGTTTATCGTAAGATCCACTTGGACTGTAATGGTCGCGACACAGCCAAAGAGCCTGAGCGACTTTATCCCCGTGCTCGTCTGTACCCGTATCTCGGATGCGCAGGCGTCGGATGGATCGACCAGTTCGATCCCATATGTGGCTCCATTCTTAAAGACCCTCAAAGGGGATGTCACTGGTCCCACGGGTTCGGCCGCAACGGCAACGGCCTTGGTGCCGTTATAATATCTCAGACCGATGTCCTGCTGTCCATCCACGACCTGAACGCAGAATGCTGACATCACGGATGCGGAAATCATGAATGAGAAAAGCAAAATCTGAACCCTTTTGAAAAATCCAGTCCTTGCCATAATGATCACCTAAGATTCAGATATCGGTCCTAAGCCACATCTGGCCATTGACTTTCGTCATGGCGTCTTCTGCGGCCTGTGAACCCACTAATTGGATAATCAAACCCCCCGTGGCCTTGATCGGCCCTCCTGCCACCTCGAGCCTGTTTGTGCCGGGAGTCGCAGTGCCGATGCCAACGTCTCCCTCATTATCGATCGTTATGC
>CAYRIP010000032.1:0-8867 GCA_964424395.1 uncultured archaeon
GTTAAAATCTGTGTAAGTCACATTCGCTTTGTGGCCATAGTAGTTTGAAATGAATGCCAATTCCTTGGAATCCGGTGGGGGCAATTTCCCATCCTCGCTCACGAAGATTATGTTCTGTCCTGCAAGAGGTATCTTAGTCACGATGGGGGCATCCATATACAATACCCTGCATGGAAGGTCCCGGAACTTAAGAGCGTCTCTTAAATATTTGGCATTCGGTGAGTTGATGACTAAAAGCTTATCATCGGTCAAATCAGATTCTATGTTGGATATCATTCGCAACAGCTGCCTTCGGCCGGGCCTGTTCGCAACGATAACATCTGATCTCCATGTCAATTGTTTGCTGTGCTTGACGGAATCTGCTCCGCTCATCTTCCCTTCCATCGTCTCATAACCGCATTTCTTGAAGAAGTCAGTAAGCAGAGTGTTGATGCGTCCCTGATCGCCTATCACTCCAATCCTGTCGATATTTGAGGGGAAGAAGGGTTCCCAAGGATATGATCCAAGCTCTGTGAATTTCGTTATTTGCCCAAAACTGCCGCTCCTAACCCGATCACAGTACCTCCTGACATTTTCATCATCTTGATATCCAAGCAAGTCGATAAATGCGATTTCGGTGTCTTTTCCGGTGGGTCTGCTATGAAATCCCTTAATGACGACCCCCGAATCATATGCTAGCCTCCCAAGGTCCATGAATGTGTTCATGTGCGGGATCGTCGTTTCTACCGCGATAGATGTGACATCCTTGATTCTTTTCTTTGACCTACCCGACCTCAATATCCTGTCTTTGTACCTCCCCTTGGTTCTTCTGAATTTTTCAAGCACTGCAAACCTTGTCCTATTCGGGTCCCTGTTTTGGTAACCGCTCTCCCATACTTCAACTTTATAATGGTCAAACGCCTCTCTGGACCCGAGGGCAGCAGCGTTTCTGTACCCGTGTTTTCTAGCACCTACCAACCAGACGGCCTGGGAAGTGCTGTCCACGCCTGCTTGCGGGATGTTGATGAAGTCATTCGTGAGCTTTACCGAACACTGAGATATAGCTTCTTTCTTTGAAACGATCTTTCTGACTTGCGAAGGTTTGCATCTTCCACCGATGCACATATCAATGTCCATGATGTAAGTATCGACTATCCTCAATCCGGCAGATTCATCTGCATTCGCAAAATCGTAATGAGCGTCATACATATCATCCACCTTTCCTCCTCCGATATTCTCCCTTGGCACTACTATTGCGTCGACTTTCTCCTCCGCAAGCATCATCATAGCTTCATAATTTGAGCTCATCCCCACAAGGTATTTTCCAGGTTTACGCATATTTGGATGGTATTTCCTAAGAACGTGTTCTGCGGCAAGTCGGGTGAAGGTGAATTCCTCTTTGCCTAGATATCCCACTCTATTTCCCAAATCTATGCCTGGCCTCCAGCTGCTACGCACCAGCCCATACATAAAAAAGAACTGACTTATAGTTTTAAATTCCTTTAATGTTCCAACTGAATAGTAATCAAATTGAATTGTTTTTGCTTGTTATCGGTTTATATAGAAATATTCATAATATTCATAAGTTTTTCATGATATTTTCTACTTCCGAAAATACATCTTCCTTTGGCCTCTCGCCGTCGACGATGAACCACTTGCCGAACACGTTGTCCATCGCCATCTTCTTGTATGAGTGGTTCACTTTATCAAGGAATCTTATGTCCTCTTCATGCCGGTCCAGCTTGCCGTTCTCGCCCATCTTCCTCTTGGCGGACTCCTCCGGGCTGATCTGCAGAAGGATTACCACATCGGGCTCTGGTATCCCGAAGTCCTCGGCGAACTTCAGCGCCTTCTCAAGCCCAAAACCCCTCAGGCCCTGATAGACTATCGTGGAGTTGAAGTACCTGTCCGCTACCACTGTCTTGCCCTCTTCGAGCCAGGCCTTTATCTTCTCCTTGTCCTTGACCATGTCCCCGGCGTAGAGGACGAACTGCATCTCGGGCGAAAGCTCCCTTTTCTTGTGCAGGAACTGCGCAATGAGCTTTCCAAGCTCCCCTTCATAATCGGGGTAGAATATCCTCTCGGCAGGGATTCCCCCCTTCCTGAGATGAGAAAAAAGCAGCTTGCTCTGGGTCTCGGTTCCCGCGCCGTCTATTCCCTCGAAGACGATAAGCTTTCCCTTCATTACCTATACTTCCCAAGCAGCTCTAAAAGCTGCGGTACCACCTTCTCCGGGCCCGTCCTCGCCTGGAAGTCCTGCAAGATGCCCTTCTTCCTGTAGTATTCGATCAGCGGCTTGGTCTGCTCGTTGTAGTTGTCAAGCCTCTCCTTTATCACCTCGGGCTTGTCGTCAGGCCTCTGGTAGAGCTCCCCGCCGCACTTGTCGCATTTCCCCGGGACCTTCGGAAGCATCGGAGGCATCTCTATGCCGTCCCTTTGGATGTCCGCGACGTTATAGATGTCGCCGCATTTCCTGCACACCCTCCTTGCGGATATCTTCTCTATGAGGATGTCGTGGGGCATGCTTATGTTTAGCGCCATGTCGATCTTAAACATCTTGCCGAGGGCATCCGCCTGCTCGATCGTCCTTGGGAAGCCGTCGAGTATGAATCCATTCTTGCAATCGTCCTTCTTGACCCTTTCCTTGATGGCCTCTATGACTATCTCATCGGGCACGAGATCGCCCTTCTTCATGATCTCGTTGATTCGCTTGCCAAGCTCGGTGCCTTCCGCGGCCTCCTCCCTGAAGATGTCGCCGGTCGATATGTGGGCTATCGAAAGCTTTGGAGCGAGCCTGCTGGCGTAAGTACCCTTCCCCACTCCCGGCGGGCCCAGAAACACGAATTTCATGCCAATCAATGTCCTTTTATTTTGTTTTTAGGATTTTAATTGTTCGCAGATTTATAAAAACCTATCGCATAACACATTAATATGCGCGCGATAATAGGAGGCCCTGGGATGCTTTTCAGGTTCCTTATTGCAGCCATGACGGCAATCCTCGTCGTGTCCACCATGTCCATGGCCTTCGGTTTCGTGATCGCCGAGAGCGCCGGGACGGGCGCTTCCGGGGGAGGCCTGACCGGCGGGATAATCCAGTCCAATACCCAGTCCGCCCTGATATTCCTGACGGCCGAGATAATCGTTGGGATACTGACCTTCTTCGGCAGCTTCTACGTCATGTCCAAGAAGTAGGCTGGCCCGGTGAACTGCTTGCATTAGCTCTTTTTACATACCGGCATTGATAGTCAACGGGAGAAGAGGCCGTTCCACTAGTTGTTGGGGAGCTGTATGCCGATTATCTTGGATTCGCCGTCCTCCATGCTGACGCCGTAGACCTGGTCAGCCTCCCTTATCAGCTGGTCGTTGTGCGATATTATGATGAACTGCGCCATCGCGCTGTGCTTCTTCACAAGCTGCGCGACCCTCTTGGTGTTCGCCTTGTCCAGGGCCGCGTCCGCCTCGTCCAGTATGTAGAAAGGAGCCGGCTTGTGGTTCTGTATGGCGAAGAGGAACGCGAAAGCCGTAAGGGTCTTCTCACCGGTCGACATTGAGTCTATGTTCAGGAGCCTCTTCCCAGGCGGGCTTGCGTATATCTGAAGGCCCGAGTCCTGGTCTCCGATGCTGTCAAGCCTTAGGTCGGCCTCGCCCTCGGTGAGATCCCTGTAAATGCTCTTGAAGTGCTTGGATATCTTCTCGAGGCATATGTTGAAAACGTCCCTTTTCTTCTTCTCGATGTCCGTTATCGTGTTCACGATGCTGTTCTTCTCCTCGATGATCTTGTCCACCTTGGTCTTGAACGTCTCGAACTCATCCTTGAACGAGTCGAACTCCTCGATCGCCTTCATGTTCACGGGGCCCACCTCGTCCATCATGTGCAGGATCTGCTGCTTTCTCTCCTCGAGCGTGGTGACTGGCTGGTCGAAGAACTCGCTTTCCTTTATCTCCTTTTCCATGTCCTGGTACTTCTGCCAGTCAAGCTTGGCGGTGTCAAGATTCGCCTCGTACTTGGCCTGCCTCACGCTCAGCCTGCCGGACTCCTCCTGGAGGGAACCCCTCCTGTCATAGAGCCTGTCCCTCTCATCCCTAAGCTTCTCCACTTCCTTCGATATCCCAATCCTCTGCTGCTCGAGCTTGGACACGCTCTCGAACTCCTCGCCGCTCCCCTTGATGGAATCGAGCTCCTTGTTGAGCTCCTGAATATCGATGTTCAGCGTCTCGTTCTCGTCCTCAAGGCCCTTTCGGCTGTCGAGGAACTGCTTGATGTTCGAGCCTCCCCTGCCGCCCTTCCTGTAGAACCCGCCTGTCATGGCGCCGCTCTTCTCTACCAGGTCGCCGTCCAGCGTGACCATCCTGTGGCGGCTTTCGCCCTTCATCATGTCCCTGGCCTTCTCTATGTCGTTCACGCACATCGTCGAGCCGAGTACGAAGTTGACTATGCTTGAGAACTTCGGGTCGTGGTGGACAAGGTCGGAAAGCCAACCTATCGCGCCCCTCGGAAGGTCCGCTTTCGCCCTCGGGGTTATCTTGTCCATCGGAAGGAACCTGACCCTTCCTATCCTGTTGGCCTTCAGGTAGTTGATGCATTCCACGGCGTGGGTGTGCCTCTCGACGACGACGTCGCCCAGATGGCCGCCAGCCGCTACCTCGACTGCGGTCTTGTATTGCGGAGGGACCATCACGAGGTCGGAGAATGTGCCGCTGACGCCCTTCTTGTCAAGGACGGCCTTCACCGCGGGGCTCTCCCTCTTGTCGAGGGTGGACAGCCTCTCGATCATCTCGCTTATCCTTTCTATCTCCCTCGAGTTCATCTTGATACGCTCCTTCTTCATGTCTATCCTGGAATGGAGCTCGTTTACCCTGTTGGCCTCCTCCATCTTGCTGGAGACCTTCAGGACCTTCTCCGTGATGCCCTCCATCTGGGCCTCCATGGCCGATATCTTCTTCTCGGTCTCGGTTATCTGCTTGCTGAGGGAGCCTATCTCGCCTTCCTTGGCGCCTGTCCCCTTCTCAGCGAACTCGAGCTTCTTGACCAGGTTGTTGAGGTTCTTGTAGGCGTTCGTTGCGACTATCATCCTGAGCGAGTTCTGCATCCTCTTGTAGTCCATCGCGGTGTCCCTCTCGGCCTTTATCTTGCTGAGCATCTCGTCCTTCTGCTCGAGGAGTATCTCGGCCTCCCTCACCTTCTCCTCGACCTTCATCAGCTCCTTCATGGCCTTCTCCTTCTTCTCGTCGTACTCGGTTATGCCTGCGATCTCGTCGATTATCCTCCTCCTCTCGGTGGGGCCCATCTCGACTATCCTCGTGACGTCGCCCTGCTGGATGAGGTTGTGCCCGTCCGCGGTTATCCCGGCCTGGGCAAGGAGATCCATTACCTCCTGCTTGGTGGCGATCCTTCCCCCCAGCCTGTACGTGCTGACGCCCGCCTTGTTGACCCTCCTGCTGACCGTGACCTTGTCCTCCTTTATGGGAAGGGCCTTGCTGGAGTTGTCGAGATGCATTATGACCTTGGCGTAGTCCGAGGCCTTCTTTCTGTCGTTGCCCTGGAAGATGAGCTCGTGGGACTTCTTGGCCCTCAGCGACCTGCGAGTGCCGCTGCCTATGACGAAGTAGATCGCGTCTGCGATGTTGGTCTTCCCGGACCCGTTCGGGCCGGTGACGACGGAGAATCCTTGGGTGAAGGGGA
Source organism: uncultured archaeon (assembly GCA_964424395.1). Taxonomy (GTDB): domain Archaea; phylum Aenigmatarchaeota; class Aenigmatarchaeia; order QMZP01; family JAFGSV01; genus JAFGSV01. The sequence goes on from CAYRIP010000032.1 coordinate 5,663, forward strand.
CCGATACCTTCCTCTTGAATGACTTGAAACCCTCGCAGACGATTTTCTCAATCCGTACCATAGTATTATTTATCGGGGAAATCTTTTATTGTTTCATTTCGAAACACTGAAAAAATATAAATTAGGCTGTATATGGTATAGGTATGTCTATGGAAATTAAGGGCCATCTGGAAGTGCATGAGGGCAAGCTCCTTATCGGAGGGAAGGATGCCGAGAAGCTCGCGATCAGGTACGGGACCCCGCTCTATGTCTACAACGGCGACAGGGTCATGGATAACTACAAGAGGGTCAAGGCCCTGCTGGACAACCACTGCGACAGGGAGGTCAGGGTGTATTACGCCGTCAAGGCCAACTCCAGCCTGGCGGTCCTGAAGATCCTTGCGCTGAGCGGCGCTTACGCCGATATCGTGTCGCCCAACGAGGCCAGGCTCGCGATAGACGCGGGCTTTCCGAAGGAGAAGATCATGTTCACCGGGACGTCTGTCAGCGACGGCGACCTTAGGGACATCGCAAGGCTGGGCATCATGATAAACATAGATTCGTTCTCGCAGATGAGAAAGCTCGCCAAGCTCGGCAAGTTCAGGGTCTCCATCCGATGGAACCCCGGCGAAGGGGCGGGCGGGCACGAGCACACCATAACGGCGGGCAAGTTCGTGAAGTTCGGCATACCGGAGGGCAGGATACTTGAAGCCTTCAGGGAGGCCAAGAAGCTTGGGCTCCACCCGGTGGGCCTTCACCAGCACATCGGGTCCGGCTGGCTGGGCAAGGACGTTGATACGTTCCTTTCGACTGTCGGCAAGACGCTTCATGTCGCCAAGCAGGTGACCGACGTCCTCGGCCACGAGCTGGAGTTCGTGGATTTCGGAGGGGGACCGGGCATACCATACAGGCCCGAGGAGGTGGAGTTCCCTTTAGACAAGTACGCCCACGGGATATGCAGGCAGGTCAAGGACTCGGGGCTGAAGTTCAAGGCGATCGCGATCGAGCCTGGAAGGTACCTGGTCGGCGACGCGGGCATATTCCTCACCAAGATCAACACGGTCGAGGAGAAGGGAGTCCCCGTCATCGGCGTGGATTCCGGCTTCGGCTCGCTGATGAGGCCCGCGATGTACGGCGCCTACCAGCACATGGTCATATGCGACAAGGCCGACAAGAAGCCCGACAAGGAATGGATAGTCGCCGGAAACCTCTGCGAGTCCGGGGACGTCTTCAACGAGAGCAAGAGGGACCTAAGGCCGCTTCCGACACCCCAGGTAGGGGACATCCTCGCCATACTCGACGCGGGGGCTTATGGATTCTCCATGTCTTCACGGTACAACTCGAGGGCGCTTCCCGCCGAAGCCCTTGTCATGAAGGGAAGGGACATGCTCATCAGGAAGCGTGAATGCTATGGCGACCTTCTCAGGGGCCAAATCGTATAATTAGTACTATTGGCAATAATTATTCATGAAGGGCACCAATCTGATTCCGATTTTCATTCTGTCACTGGCCATGTTATCATCCGCATCGGCCCAGCCATGCCTAACGGGAGCGGACTCAAAGGGTAACTGCAATGGTGCGGTCGACTTAAATGAGCTCTGGGTCTACATCGGCGAATGGTACAGGTGCTCCTCATGCGTCCCCGACTTATTCAACTCGATACAGGCATACTACGGCATACCGTTCTGCGGTGACTGGGATTGCAACGCTACAATCGGGGAGGGTTGCACCAGTTGCCCAAATGATTGTGGCGCTTGTGTTGCTCCATGTGACCTTATAAGCGATTGCGTCAACTACACCGATTCCTCTAACTGCACGAATGACATTTGCAGCGTTGGCGGAGCGCTGGGATGCCAATGGACGGCCGGCGCCTGCCAGCAGGTTACTTCGACCCCGCCCACAATTCCGAGCGGATATGTAGGCTATTGGCGATTTGAAGGCAATGCAAACGACGACAGCGAAAACAGTAATGACGGGACTGTATTTGGCGGGGCCCAATATGTCTCAAATGGTAAGGTAGGGCAGGCCTTGAGTTTTGACGGTTCTGATGATTATGTTTCAATACCTGATAATCCCATGCTTGATTTTGCGGCAAACCGTGAGTTCACGATCTCTTTTTGGGTCAATTACAGCAAAACTTACGGAGGATTCATATTAATCAAGGATGACGGGAGCAATGGCTATATGCTGCTTGGAAACGACGCTGTTGGTGGGTATTTCAGGATCAGGGAAGGTGGCAGTTCTACTGGGGATATTATATACGGCAAGCCTCCCTTGGATAAATGGACACATGTTGTTATTGGAAGGAGTCCATCCAACAGGTTTGTTTATCTTGATGGATTCCTGGCAGGAACATATGCAGATTCATCTCTGTCCGACTTGTCAAATGCTGCAAATCTTACTATAGGACGGGAAGCGCCTTTATGGGGATATTTTAATGGAGTGATTGACGAGTTGATTGTATATAACAGGTCTTTGTCGCAAACGGAAATACAGAATATCTTCATTTCGCAGGGAGGTAAATTGACTGGCACAAACGTGACACTTAACGGCGCGACCCATTATCAGACCATGATCGGCTGGGGCGGAGGGCTCTGGTCGCCGCCTGTTCATACGCTTGCACTTCAGCGTGAGATATTGCTGGAATCCGTGAACGATTTAAACCTTAACGGACTGAGAACAGGTGCCAATGCCTGTCCCGGCAATTGCATTGACATAATGGCTTGGGATGATGTCAAGATACCCACAAAAACATTCGAATGGTTAAATGACGACGGGGATCCGGACAATTTCAACTGGTCCGCATTCAACACGGTCGCCATAGACAAGCATATTCAGGAAAGGATCCTGCCTTTCAAGCTGGCGGTTGAAGCCAAGGGCCAAACTTACCACATGTTCACCGGCGAGAATGAGGCTTTGAAGAGCGGCAGCTATGGAAGCGAAGCTCCTGTCTGGATGCTATACAATCCAGGAGAACACCTGGAAAATGTGCTGTCCTGGATAGTTTACCTGAAAAACAATTACAATATTAGCGTTACGTATACAGACGTAGATGGGGAGCCAGGCCATTATGATCCTTTCACGCCTGCAATGGTAGCCAACCTGATAAAACTATTGGTTCCAAGGCTGCAGGCCCTCGGACTGTCCACGGAAATAAATTATCCCTGCGGATTGAATCCAGCAAGCACATGGAACTATATCAATGCATTGCAAATTGTAACCAATT
>CAYRIP010000033.1:0-8862 GCA_964424395.1 uncultured archaeon
CCCTGACATCGATCTGCTTTTCCTTCCCGCCCTTCTCGTACTTGATGCCCGAGACAAGGCCGTCACCGAGTATGCCTGTCGTCTTCGCATTGTATATTACATCGACCTTCCGGTTCTTCTTCACCCTTTCCTGAAGGTATTCGTGGCCTTTGAGCGAATCGCCCCTGACTAACATATGGATCTTAGTGGCGATATCCTTAAGGAAATCGACAGCCTCCATCGCTGCGTTCCCTCCGCCTACCACGGCGACATCCATGCCGGAGAACAATGGCCCGTCGCATATGGAGCAGTATGTGACACCCTTCCTTTCGTACTTATCCTCTCCGGGGACATTGAGCTTCCTTGGTTTTGACCCCGTTGCTATTATGACTGATTTCGCGGCATATTCATTCTTGTCCGTTATGACCTTGAAATCGGAACCCTGCCTCTTGACTTCCTTGACGGTCTCGGACAGTACATTTACCTTGTTAAACTCCATCTGCTTCTGCATGATGGACCTAAATTCGATTCCGGTGGCCTTGACGAGCCCCGGGTAATTGAGCACCTCCCCGCTGACCAGGAACTGTCCCCCGAATTCCGTTGAGATTATCTCGAACCCCATTCGCTTCCTTGCGGCATACATGGCCGCTGTAAGGCCGGAAATGCCGGCCCCGATTATTATCGTATCGTATATCTTCATAATGAAATCACCAACATTTCTTCATTCCCTCCTGACGAACAGACCGCACCAGCACCTTCCATCTTTTTTCCATGTCTCCTGTGCCTTGAAGTTGCACGGGCATAAGAGCTCGAGGTCACGCTCCCGCGACCCGTCCCTTAGCCTGCACGGGCACAGCTTGAGGCCGAAATTCTTCTCCTGCGCCAGAAGGCCGTCGATTATCCTCTCCACGTGGCCGCCGTCGGGATTGAGCATGAAGTCGTTCTTCTCCGCGAATTTACTCCAGGCACACTTCAGCTCATCGCCGTTCATAACAACATCACTTTCCTGGCTTCGGCCTCATCGACCTCGACGTAGGCGTTCTTGGTGTTGCATGTGGGGCACATCTCAGGTCCAGCCATCCCGTAATGGATGTCGTTGCAGATGTTGCACCTATAGAATTTCTTGCCGGCCATATGATCGTCTCCTATGATAATAATTTTAACGGGATTAAAAATGAAAGATTCCCAAATTCTATTGCTTTTCAAGCTCTTTCTCTATCGCAGGCTTGTCGAAACCAACGATTATCTTGCCGTTGATCTCGATCTGCGGGACTCCCATCTGTCCCGACTTGCCTATCATCTCCTTTGCTGCTTTATGGTCCGCTGCGACGTCTATGTCGTCAAACTCGATCTTCTTCTGCGTCAGGAATTCCTTCAGCAGATGGCAGTAAGGGCAAGTGGGCGTGGAATATACCTTTATCTTGCTCATTTCAGTCTCACCTCCGATAGCTTCAAATGGTCCATCTCGACCTCGACGAAAGCCGCGAATATCTCCCTGACCCTGTCGTTTTCCGATTCAGATGCCGCTTTCTTGTAGAATTCTATAGCTCTTGTCTCCCTGGCGTGCGAATCCTCAAGGTTCTCCTTGTTCGACTCGTGGCAGGCATCGTCCGCAGAAGGGGCCTTCCCAAGCTTCAGGATCTTCCTCCAGACGCTTGCGTGCTCCGCCTCCACCTTGCCCAGCGCCTTGAAGAGCAGCTTGCCTTCGGCGTCGTCCGTCTTCTTTGCGGCGCAGAAGTAGAAGGCAGCGTTGCTGACCTCCACCTGGAGAGCCTTCTCGGCGTTCGCCTTGTCCTTCTCCCCGAGCTCCACATCGAAATTCACTTTTGCCTCTTTGGCCTCCTTTATGAACCTCTTATGGGCTCCGCAGAACGGGCAGTCGTCCGGCGGGCTCTCCCCGATGTAGGGGTCCCCGCAGATCTCGCATCTCCATAGCTTTACCATAAATAAAACCTCCTTTAATGAAATCCTTATTTCGCTTCCTTTTACTTGATTTCCCCGCTCTTGATCTTATCCACGAGCGTGTCCCATTCGGCTTTCTTGAGAGTCACTATGTTTCCCTCTTCGCCGATCTTCACCACGCTTTCGCTGACGTCCACCACTGGACAGCAGCTGTCCTTGCTGCACAATGTGTAAGTTGCCATCTATGACACCTCCTAAGTATTTAATGACTATATAATTTAATTCTCTTTGCAACCTTTCGATGATGGACTGCGGTCGCATGATTCGAAATCGCAATCCTGGCATGTATCGGCATGCTCCTCGCAGAGCGATATGACCATGTCCATTTTAGCGCATTCGAACTCCGGTCTCGCACGCTTTCCGCAGACTATGCAATTGCTCACGATCCACCTCTTGATTCAGTACTCTTCGCATTCCACCATGAAGTAGCTCTTCGGGTGGTTGCATGACGGGCACTCCTCTGGAGGCTCCTCGCCTTCGTGCACATAGCCGCATTTACTGCAAACCCATGCCACCTTGTCATCCTTCTTGAAGACCTTCTTTCCCTCAAGGTTGGCTAATAGCTTCCTGTACCTTCCCTCATGGTGCTCCTCGGCCTTGGCTATGGCCCTAAGCCTCTTGGCGATGTCGGGGAATCCTTCCTTCTCGGCGACATCTGCGAAACCCGGATACATGCTCGTGTGCTCATAGTACTCCCCGGCGATCGCGGCCTTGATGTTCTCCAAGGTGGTTCCCAGGGTTGTTGGCGCCGCCGCCTCGACCTTTATCTCGTCCAGGCTCTCGCCGCTCTTCTTCTTAAGGTCGTTTATCAGCCTGAAGAGCCACTTGGCGTGCTCCCTCTCATTGTCAGCCGTCAAGAGGAATATCCCCGAAATCTGCTCATAGCCCTCTTTCTGGGATATCTTAGCGTAGAAGCTGTACCTGTTCCTCGCCTGGCTCTCGCCGATGAATGCCTTTGTAAGGTTCTGAATGGTTTCGTTCATATGAATCCTCCAATAATTCGATGTTAATTCATCAATATTTTGAATCGGTAGCTTTTATAAGTATGTTCGAATATATAAAGGTTATGGTTCGAATATCAAACTTAGATTTGCTGCTCGCCCTGAGGGAGAACTCAAGGATACCTTTCGTCGAGCTTGCCAAGAGGATGGGCGTCAGCGAGACCGCTATAAGGAAGAGGGTCAGGAAACTGGAGCACGACGGCGTGATACTGAAATATACCATAGAGGTAGATGCGAAGAAGATAGGATATGATATCGATGCCCTGATAGGCGTGGACACCAAGCCTGAGGACTACATAGGCATCCTGGAGAAACTGAAGAGGATGAGGGATGTCCGGTGCATGTGCTCCTCGAGCGGGGACCATATGATGCTTCTTGAGTGCTGGTTCCATGATTCGGACGAGCTATCGAAGTTCGTGCGCAAGCTCAAGTCCGTTGACGGAATCACCAAGATCTGCCCCGCGATAAAGAGAGAGAGAATCAAGTGACCCTTGCCCAATACAGATGCCTCAATCGCTCTCCAGCAGGAAGCTGGGGAAGAATTTCTTCTTGAATGTCTCGTAGATCGGGATGCTTTCTATCTTCTGGATCAGCTGCATGAAGCGCTGACGGATATCCATCTCGACGCTCCTCAATTCCATGTCATCCTTGGCGTGGATCGAGACCTCGATGTCCCATTCGCCTATGGTCTTGACGATCCAAGTGACGTTAGGGTGCGACCTCAGGAAATTGGTCATCCCCATCTCCAGTTCCGGCGTTATGTTGTGGTACTTGATCAGCAGGAGCGCGGGTATATAACCCATCATGCGGGGATTCACAAGCTGGTCGAATCCCATCAGGATTTCCCTTTTCTTCAGCTTTTTCATCCTGTCTATAACGGTCTTTGGGGTCAGTGAGAGCTTGTCTCCTATCTCGACTGAGCTCTTCCTGCCGTCCATTGAAAGTTCATCCATTATCCTCATGTCGGTCCTATCGATGACCTCCGGTTCCCTGTCGCCTCCGAATATCACTTCCGTCTTCGGTTTTCTCATGAGGTACTTCATCCCGAACTTCCTTTCCACAATGGTCGCAAGCACCGTATAATTCTTAAGCTGCTCCGGGAACATGGCCATGACGCCTCTTAGATTCTTGTTGAACTGCGAGGGATTCTTAGCGAAGAAGGTGCATATCAGGTCATAAGAGCCCCCACAGGTAGTCACCCAGCTGGTGTAAGGATCCTTTACCAGGTAGTCGATCAGCTCCTGGAATTTCTCTTTGCTTATGTAGCTCAGTTTGAAGTAAACCCTGAAGTTGAGGACATCCATCCTGGAATAGTCGACGATGGCGTAGAATCCGTTTATTATCCCCTTCTCGATAAGGGAATTCGCCGTATAGCTCACCTGCTGCTGGCTCTTCCTTATCCTCCTCCCAAGCATGGAGAATGGCATCCTGGCTTCCAGCTCGAGCGAGCCAAGGACGCTCTTCTCCACGCTTCTAAGCTTACCTTTTGCCATATTTTGTTATATTGTATCATACATATATAAATAATATATAAAAACAAAGAATAATTTCGCCAATCTTAATAATATTAAGCAATAATTCTTTTTCAGTAGCAAATATAACAAAATATAATTTAGCGGGGATGATAATATGAATTACAGAACCGGGATAGCAGAGCCTTGGCTGAGGTTCGGGGTCGAAGAGGAGCAGTGGAGGGACTGGCGGTGGCAGGTGAAGAACGCCTTCACTGACCCAGGCAGGCTTTCTGAGTTCCTTCATCTGAACGACGTCCAGGGCGGGATGATAAAGGATGCTGTGAGAAGGGGCAAGCCGATGCGGATCCCGCCCTACGATGTCGCTCTAATGGGGGAGAATCCCACCGGTGTGGGCAAGGACGGCAGGTCGATTTCGGACAGAATCAACGGAGTCTTCATACAGGCGGTTCCTACTCCCGCTCACCATCTCTTCAATGCGGGGATGAAGGACCCCATGGCAGAGGGGTCCAGGTCATACGGCGCCGCCTACCAGCGGTATCCGGACAGGGTCGCTCTCATGGTGAGCAAGAGCGGCGATTGCCATTTATACTGCACCCATTGCCAGAGGAGCAAGGACCTGAATGGCGAAGGGCAGGACAGGATGTCGCTTGAAGAGGGTCTGCGATACATAAGGGCCAACAACAACATCAGAGAGGTCCTTGTGACAGGAGGTGATGCTCTTGCTATCTGCGGTGGAAAGCTGGAGAACATCCTTAAGTCATTGAGCGGCATCGGGCATATAGAGTCTATAAGGATCGCGACCAGGCTCCCGGTGACTAATCCGTCGGCGGTAACCCAAGAGAAGATGGATACAATCATGAGATACTCCAAACACACGGGGGGAAGCTACGATCTGCCCGAGATAACTCTTGTCACACACTCCAATTCACCCGATGAGCACACGTTGTATATGCAGGACGCGATCAGCCTTGCAAGGAGAAGCGGCCTGACCGTCAGGAACCAGTCTGTATTCCTGAAGGGAGTGAATGACGACCTGCCTACTTTGAGTGAGCTGTGCAGGAACCTATACCACATGGGAGCCCAGCCATATTACATATTCCAGTGTCACAAGGTCGATGGCCTTGCGGCAGAGATAGTTCCGATAAACATCGGCCAATACCTTGTGAACCATCTCCGGGGACAGGAGGGCCTTAGCATACCGAATCACGCCGTCAACATGACAGGCGGTGGCGGTAAGGTCGTGCTCACGCCGCAGGGAGACAGGGGAATACCTAATTTCAATTATCCATTGGAAAGGGAGATGTTCACATGGGAAAATGATCTGGAATTATACGACGAGCTTCTGCATGTAAGGGAGAGCGTTTTTGAGCTGGCAGTTCAGGTAATGTCGGAGTTCTACGGCGACCAGAAAATCAGGCAATATTCGCAGAACGGAGATGTTAAGGGGATCCAGCTCAAGGAGACGGCTTCCAAGAAATTCAGGCCATCCGTTGTGGTTGTCGACGACAAAGAACCCCGATGTGCTTTGTATGTGACGAACGTTGCACCCCCGAAGATTCTGAGCATGGAAGAAAAATGCTCACAATGGGGCCTTATGCCCAACGGAAGGGGTTTCGGGCTTGACGTCGAATACATCTCAAATCCTTATGGAATCGAGATCCCCTCGGCGTTTGCCGGCGCCCCGGGAGATGACTACTGCCAGAGGGTCTGCACGCTTTCATAGCTATTGCATCGCATCAGATAATCTTTTAAATAGATTTGCTACAAAATATTAGCATGATGTGCCCCAGCGTGGCAAGGATGAAGAAGACCAAGCGCTTTTAAGCAGCCATAGGTCTTTTCGCTGGGGATGAACGCCTCCTGCATTCTTTTGGTTTTCCTCCCCAGCCACGGCTGCGGTCCATCGCCGGGAAGGTGGGTATATGACGATCGTGATGAAGTTCGGGGGAACAAGCCTCGGTGACGGGAAGATGATAGGGGCAGCCGCATCGCTGGTCAAGGCGACCGCCAGGAACGACAGGGTGGTTGTCGTGGTCTCGGCGATGGCCGGGGTGACCGACTCGCTTCTTGATGCGGCCGGGTCCGCATACGAATCCACCGAGAAGGACATCGAGGCATTCGTGGATTCGATCGGGAAGAAGCACAGAGACGCCATCCATGCAGCCGTTAGGAAGGAGAAGAAGAAGGTCACGGGAGCTATAGATTCCCGTCTCGATGAGCTGAAGGATGCCCTGTTAGGTGTCCGCAACGGCGGCTTGACTGATCAGGGCAAGGACCACATCGCCGCTTTCGGGGAGAAGATGTCAGCGGCTATCATGTCGGGAGCCTTGTCGGAATTCTCCGGTTCGGACTGGCATCACGGGGACGACGGTTTGATCCTTACCAATGAGAGCTTCGTTCACGCGGAGCCTGACATGAAAAGAACCTGCACGGAGGCCAGGAAGAGGATATCCCCCCAGCTGGAGAAAGGGATGATACCGGTGGTCACTGGTTTCATGGGATGCACCCCCGATGGCCACACAACCACGCTCGGAAGGGGGAGCTCCGACCACATAGCCTCGATACTCGGAGCCTGCCTGGATGCCAGCGAGGTCCAGATATGGACCGATGTGGACGGACTTATGACGGCCGACCCCAAGGTAGTCAGGGGCAGCAAGCTGATAGAGACGGTTTCTTTCAAGGAGGCTGGCGAGCTGGCCTATTTCGGTGCAAAGGTGGTCCATCCCAAGACCATGCTTCCCGCTATCAAGAGGGGAATCCCAATCAGGATACTGAACACGCACAACCCCAGCAGCAGGGGGACGGAGATTATGAGCAGGGGAGAGAGACATGACATGGTCGTCAAGGCGATAACGAGCAAGAAGGGCGTAACGCTCATCGATATCATCTCTACAAGGATGCTGGCAGCCCACGGGTTCCTAGCTGAGCTGTTCAGCATATTCGGCAGGCACGGCGTTAGCGTGGACCTGGTATCGACGACGGAGGTATCCGTTTCCGTAACACTGGATGAGAAGGTAAACGGAAAGCTCAAGACGGTTGTCGAGGAGCTCGAGAGGATAGCCAACGTGAACGTTTACAGGGACCGGGCGATGGTCTGCGTCGTAGGCGAGGGCATGAGGGAGACCCCCGGAACGGCTGGCAGGGTCTTCTCACGGCTCGGGAAGGACGGCGTGAACATCGAATGCATATCGCAGGGCGCCAGCGAGATCAGCATATGCCTGGTCGTTGAGGAAAGTGAAGCGGACCATGCGGTGAGGATACTGCATGATGAGTTCTTCCCGGAGGATGGCAAATGAACAGGGAAATGAGGATATTCCTGGCGGCGGAGACCATCGTATTCTTCGCAGGAGGGCTGCTGGGGCCCCTGTATGCTGTCTTCGTCGAGGGCATAGGCGGCGACGTGCTCATAGTCGGCGCATCTTGGTCCGTTTTCATGCTCCTTTCGGGCGTCGGATTGCTGGTCAGCGGCAGAATCGTGGACAAGATGACGAGCGAGAAGCCCGTGATAATGGCCTCCCACCTGATTCATGCCTTAGGATTCCTTGGGTACCTGCTGGTCTCTTCACCCGTGCATCTCTTCGCCGTGCAGGTGCTTCTTGGCATCGCGACAGCTATGGGATACCCCTCGAGGGAGTCGTGGTTCACGCGTTTCATCGACAAGGATAAGATAGCTTTCCAGTGGGCCACTTGGGAGGCGACATACTCCATAACGGTCGCCGTGGCTGCGTTAATCGGGGCACTGGTCGTCAGCATTTACGGCTTCCCTGTCCTGTTCGTCTCGATGTCCGTGTTGGCTTTCGCAGGTCTCATCGTTTCAGCTTTCATACCGGAGGGTAAGAGATGAGGAAGGTTGATGTAGGCGTTCTGGGGGCCACTGGCATGGTCGGCCAGAGGTTCATACAGCTTCTTGCGAAGCACCCCTGGTTCGATGTGACAGAGCTTGCCGCTTCCGAGAGGAGCGCTGGAAAGCCCTATTCGGAAGCCGTGGGAGAAAGGTGGAAGATCGGTGGGGAGATACCCGGTTTCGCAAGGGGTATGGTGGTCAAGGAATGCAAGCCCGGCCTGGACTGCGAACTGGTGTTCTCCGCTCTTGATTCAAGCGTATCAGGTCCTATCGAGGAGGAGCTGGCAAGGAACGGATATGCGGTATGCTCCAACAGCAAGAACCACAGGATGGATCCTGACGTTCCTCTGCTGGTCCCCGAGATAAACCATGATCATCTGGATGCTATAAAGACCCAGAAATTCGGTGACGGGTTCATCGTGACGAACCCGAACTGCTCAACAATAGGATTGGTTATACCGCTCAAGCCCCTCATGGACAGCTTCGGGCTGAAGAAGGTCTTCGTGACCACCATGCAGGCGCTGAGCGGTGCGGGCTTCAAGGGCTTCGACCTAGACATACAGGATAACGTCCTGCCCTACATAGGAGGGGAGGAGGAAAA
>CAYRIP010000034.1:0-8741 GCA_964424395.1 uncultured archaeon
CCTAGGTGGGGCATCATACCGATAGTGTCATGCCTACATCCATCCGCCCGAGGCATAAAATGCCCTCTTGCTATCGATATTCATGTCATTATAGGCGAGGCATTGAACTAATTATCATGCCACCTCATATTAATATAGTCTTTAAAATAATCTAGATATTACTATGCCTAAGAAACCTCTTCCAATCCACGTCATGATCACGGGTGGCACGATAGATTCAATTGACCAGGACATTCGCTATCCTATGGTTCCCCAAGAGAAATCCATCGTTCCCCATTATGTAAAGAGCTTGAAATTAGACAACAAGATCAAGTTTACTCTTATATGCTTCAAGGATAGCCGCGATATATCAAGGGACGACCTCAAGAATCTTTTAACTGCTATTCGAAAAACATCTCTAAAGAACATCATCATCACGATCGGTACATTCGCAATGCCCGATGTTTCAAGATTCCTTGAACTGAACTTGAACAAGAAGAATAAGACTATTGTACTGACGGGATCGATGATACCGATATACGGATTCCCGCTTTCCGACGGACCTTTCAATCTCGGATATGCCGTCTCGCAGGTACAGATTCTTAAGAATGACGTTTATGTTTGCATGAACGGAAAGACATTGACTTCCAAAGAAGTTATGAAGGCTGTCGATGAAGGGAAGTTCGTATCAATTCTAGAATGATTATCATTTGCATAGCTATATTCTTATAATGCCTACCTAAGGCATCATATCGATTGTGTCATGCCTACACCCATCCGCCCGAGGCATTTTAAATTATTTTATTTGATCAGACCCTTTTCAATACTCTATTTGCTTCAGATATATGCTTTGCGAGATCCTCTACACCATCTTGACTTTCCATCAACTCGATGGCTACATTACCACCCTTATTATATCCGGTTTCATTGGGATGCGACATTTCAACATGGTATAGATCGGTATCCCTCCAGATATCCCTGTTGCCGCATCTCAATTTTCTGATATTCTCAAACGGGACTTTTACAATACCTTCATCCGCACGATACGCTTTGAGGGTAACTTCATCGCCCCCCGGTTCGAATATAACCTGGACATAACCCTCAAGCCTGACCCTTCCTTCTCCCGGCCAGACGAAATCATCCCTGTGATCCGAATACCATCTGAAAACCGGGGTCAATGCGCTGACTGCGTCCCCGAACCCATTGTCGCTCTCTATGATTAGGGACCCCGAACCGTTCCTGGGATTGAACTGGGCTACTACCATTATGCAATCTATGGGATTGCCGTCTCTGGTGAATACTACCCGATTGACTGCTTGATACTGCTTATATGTGGTTTTGCATGGTTCGGACTGGCAGGATGATATATGCCTATAGACTTCCATACTATCTTCTTGCGTCAATCCAAACCTTCCAGGAGGGTGGTTTTCCTCAATCCATTCCCATGGTGCCGCAAAAGATAGATCACTTCCTCCTTCCCCTGCACCGATCAGTGTAATGGAGTCTGCGCCGTTGAAACCGTATTGCAGCTTACCGTAGGTAAATCCACCCATGCACCTTGTTAACTTGGAGTAGGAATCACAGGTCTTTTCAGCTATTTGCATGATTAATTAAAGAAATAGTAAATTTTATATTATTTACTCGTCCCTGAGACAGACATAATGAATAGCCATAAGTTTTTCTATTCGCATATTGTTCCGACAGAAATCCAAAATGATTCTTGGTATCAACGAAACGAATTAAAAGATTCTCGTCAATTATGGATTGATTAAATGACTTATCAGGGTGTCGGGATATCAGCATTTGCCGATGAGGCTGCGAAACCTTGGAGAAGCCAACTGAGACTTCTAAAGGACCTCGGTCTGAATTATCTAGAGATTCGATTCGTTGGGAATAAGAACGTTATCGATATCCCTGTTGATCAGCACAGAGGTTACAGAGGCGACCTTGATGAAATAGGAGTCAAGGTCTCTGCAGTTGGATCCCCGATAGGAAAGGTAAAACTCATCGGCGATGACAGGCTTCTTGTGCCGGGTGGGCCAAGCGAAGGGATATCCTTTGAGCAATACCTTACAGAAAAGGGGAGCGCTTTCCAGAGGGCCCTTGCAATCGCCAATGCGTATGGCACCGACGAATGCCCACCGAAGATAAGGGCATTCTCGCTGTATCTGGGCGATGACATGAAAGACACTGACGAAGGCGTTAGAAGCGAGGTTCTGAGATTCCACAACATGCTTGGGGCGGAAGCGAAGAAGGCAAAGGTAAAGGTCGTATCAGAGAATGAAAGGGACCTGTTCGGCGACAAGCCGGAGAACCTGCTGTGGCTTATGTGGAACATGGACAAGGATGCCGTGGAATACGTCAGGATCGCTCACGATTCAGCGAATTACACAGCTTCGGCGGTAATCGCCGTCGACGCATATGATGACACGCACCAGTATGTAGACCACATGCATGTCAAAGACAGCGTGGGGGACAGGAACGAAGCAGGGGAACTGGTAGTGGCTGTCGGTGGCGAGAGGTTCGTTCTGGGTGGCCAGGGCGATGGGGGCTATGGGGAAATAATCGAGATGAGAAGGCCCCATATCGAGACATGCGGCGGAACCGACATCTGGACCCTTGAGCCGCATCTTGGAAGCAGCAAATCGGGAAAAGAAGCAACGAAATTCAAGGGAGATACGGACCCGGTCCAGTTCAGCGCAGCGAACCAGGCCCTGAGACTTCTGCTCAAGGCGCATGAAGTTCAATATCGCTGAATGCGTTTTGCCTTAACCATCTTTTTATTCATTTTCCAGGAATCTGCATATAAGCCGAATTTATCCCCACTTGCCGAAATAGCTAAGCACCCCGAAGACCCCAACAACGGCAGCGGCAGACAATATCAGTATCCTCATCGTGATGACGTATCTCCTCGCATCGACAGGTATGAGGTTTGCCATGTACAGTATGATGATCAGGAAGAACAGTACGATGAAAAGATACATCGATATCGTTCGTTCCTCTTCCATATAACCACCCACGCGATTTACATATTGCCTGAATTATTATTTATTGCGTTTGTTAATTAATGCTTCCCCTATCATGTGATAAGGGGTGATTCAGGCCAGATTTCCTTTTCACTTGATGCAGGAAATAATCATTCGCCGTAGAAACCGTCCAGCGCCTCATCCAGCGTGAGCGGCCTACCGGACTTCCTCTTCCTGCGATAAAGATAGGCAATTGCGGCGACAGCCAGCACGACCAGAAGGGCATATAAAGCGAAATCCAAAGGCCCTCCCGAAGGATTGCAGGACAGGTCCGTCTCGCTGCACCCGTGCTCGCACATAGCCAGGATGAGCCAGTCCGTGCCGCTGCCCCCGCAAAGCTGAAGGTTCCCACCTGAGCATCTTATGGCATCAGGGACGCATATCTTTGGCCTTTCATCCACGCACGAATCGTCACGGCAGGTCTGGTTGGAAGGGCAGCCGCAGTCCGTGCAGCAGCTCATATAAGTCTCGTTTGGGGCTTCGCAGACGCCGTTGCCGCAGCAGCCGGTGATGGCCGTGCAGGCGCAGCCCGAATTCACGCAGGCGTAACCCAAGCAGTCGCCGCAGCCCCCTTCGCAGCTCCCGCAATCGTTGGGGCATGTGCAGTTGCTCTCGCCTTCGTCGCAGACGCCGTTTCCGCACTTGTATATCACGTAGATAACCTCCGAATTCGCTGTGTCGTTGGTGGAGTTTGAAGCCTCGCTCGCAGAGATGTTTATCCTGGCGCTCTGCGGGACTTCTTCGCTCATTATCCTGGGAAGCGTGATAAGCTTCCAAGTGGTATTTACACTGCTGCCGTTTTGAATCGTTCCAAGCTGATGCACCAGTTCCTCGCCGGGCGCCAGGCCAAGAAGGCCGCCGGGCAGGTATATCTCAGCCAATGAGCCGACGCAGTCCAAGACACCGTAGACATAAGGCGATTCATAATGAATGCCGGAGCACTCTATCGTCGAGGTCGCTTCGATTTCCGCTGGGTGTGCCACATTCATCGTATCGAAAGAGACATCGATGACATCGATCCTGGCGGATTCGCAGTAGCCGCAATCGGATGGGCACACCATGCAGTACTCGTCAGGATCGCAGGTCCCGTCACCGCAATCGTATATCTCGATGTCGAAGTCACCGCTGTCGGCAGTGAAGAGGGAGACATCATCCACTGATATGAACTTGAAATACCTGACCCCCTCCTCGTCTGGGGTGAAGGTCACATCCGCCATCGTTAACGATAACAATGGTTGCGGCCACACCCTCTGCGTCTTGATCTCCTTCCATGTCGTATTGTCCTTGCTAACCATAAGCGAGACGTTGTTCCATGAATGGTCCGCGTCATTGATCTGGACCTTGAAATAGAACTTGGCCCAGGGAGAGCCGGCTTTTGGGCTGACCGAGACCGACCGCAACTCCGGGGCTGACCCGATAAGAAACGCGCTCTTCATGGCGGAGGCAGTCCCAAAGCCCGGCTTCTGGGCGTCAAGCCTGACATCGTACCAGCCAAAGGTTGCGTTCGCAGAAGCCTTCCAGTAGCAGCTGTACGTGCCGCCGGCTTCGGACATGTTGAAGCACGATTCCCAGTATTGCAGCTCGTTTGGGTAATCGCTGTGCTTGATCCTGATGGTGTTCGTCGCCCCCGGGAGCGGGTTTTCATCGCAGTCGACTATGTATGATTCCAGGAGCACGACCTGTCCCCGAAGGAAGGCGTCGGAATCTGGTTTTGTGATCGTGGCGTTCATCCTGCATGTCTGAGCCAGCGCGCCAGGCGATATCATCGGATGCATTAACATCGCCAAGAGGATAATAGAAGCCGCAATCTTGATATTAAGGCTCAACATCTTTCATATTTGGTTGACCTTTTTTATATGCTGTTTCAATTGTCATGGCAGCTAGGATATTAAAGCATTTTAATCCCCTATGCGTATTATCTTGATGGAATGGAAGCAAGGCATCAAGAGCGGGGCGGTCGCTGGGGTCTTCTATGGAATCCTTGCAGGGATCGTTACCGTCCTTTACATGATAATCGACAAGGAAAACATCATCCAGAGTATCCAGGCGGTGATATCCGCCAATGCGAACATTCCCATATCCACAGAGCAGCTCTATAACATATCGCTCATCGCGTCATTCCCATCGAGCATCATAGGCGGTGTGCTTGTGGGCATGGTGTTCGGCGTGATATACGTCCTGACGAAAAGCGAGCTGATAGGTAAGAACGCCAAGATCCAGGGCGTATCCCTTGCCATTCTGCTCTTCATCGCCCTTGGGGTGGCAGAGCTTATGGGACCCGGGAACGCGATCGGCGGCTTTTTCATGATCCGCTTCTCATCGCTCCTCCTGGTCCCGCCGAGCTTCGGCGCCTTCATGGTTCTCGGCTATCTGATGGGCGTCTTCTGGGACAGGTTCGAAAAGAACGCTAAAAGATAGCAATCCGCCCGCTTTTTTATTCCCCTGCGGATATCATTATTAATGGGAAGATACGCATTCATTCTGATCGGGTTGATCGCTGTCCTCATGGTGTCAGGTTGCGCCTCGACCGCCCCACCCGTCGATGACGGGCGGCCGGGCGGTGATGAGGGCGCAGGGCAGTACGCTCCGGCCAAGACGCCCGCTGAGGCGTTCAGCGCTTACAGGAGGGCCATAGATGACGGCGACTACGAGGGATTCAAGAGCGCCGTTCCGTCGAGCATCGTCCGTACAATGGACGAGCAGATCCCCGGCGGGATGACCGAGGAGAACTTCAGGCAGGTCTTCTCGATGCTCAAGTCCTTCATGGTCCCGGCAGCTGACGTGCTGATCGATGATGAAGAGAGCGGCAGCGGCTGGACGAACTGGACCGTGAGCGAGAGGGGCAATCCCCAGAGCACCGGCACGATAAGCTTCATCCTTGAGGACGGCGTGTGGAAGGTCCTGGAAGAGAGATGGAAGGGCAGCCCCTGATGGCAGACGGGTGATACCTCCTGGCCTCTTGGATGCTTATTCTCATGAATATGGCATCATGTCCCGGGGACATCGATGCCAGTTCACAGCAGGAAGTATGTCAGGAAATACATCACCATCAAGACTAGCATGACAACAACGATCGCCAGCCCGATCTTGTACATCATGATTCATGATATAGCCTCTCCGATAATATAATCGACAGGTTCTACCAAATATAAGGGGCAGACCGGGTCCGCAATCCCTTTTCCTGGTGGGTATGAGGAGGAGCGTCCCGAAAACGGGAGACACATATAAGAATCGGGAGGCATTATTATTAATTGGGGAGAACAATGAGGGTATCGATCGGCGTCGCGTTCATATTCATATCTACCTTCTTCCTTGTGTTCATCTTCTTCACCATGGTCGAGTTCAACCTGGTTTGCGCCGGCTACAGCGGGAACTCGTTCATCCCCCAATGCAAGATAATGGAGGGAAGGGGAGGAGACTTCGTCATCGGCGTCATGCTGGTCGGGATCCTTTCCATGATAGACATAGGGGTCGTCTACAAGGTATTGATCGATTTCCTCGTTTGAGCAGGATCGCCTAGAATGATATATTCAGTATTGCCCATAGCATTTGAAGGCTACATCTCTTCGAGGGCGTACTCAAGCCACCTGAGCTGCAGGACCAGGAATACGGCGATCGCAGCGACCATGGCCGGGAAGTAGAGCTCCGCTGCGACGGCAAGGCCGATGGCTGCGACCACCCACAACGTGGCGGCGGTGGTGATGCCCTGCACTCTCCTTTTGGATCCCATTATGGATCCCGCGCCTATGAAACCGATCCCTGTCACGATGCCGGCGGCGACCCTAGCCGGGTCCATGTTGAAGCTCGTAATGGATACCAGCGTGAAGAGGCAGGATCCCATGGAGACGAGCATATGCGTCCTGAGCCCGGCGGGCTTCTTCCTCCATTCCCTCTCGAGCCCGACAAGCGCTCCCAAAAGCAGTGCTATAAGGAGCTTAAGTGACATCTCCAGTACCAGGGACATAATTATATCTTGTAATCAATAGTATAATAATAAATATCGTGGGTTCCTGATTGGCGGCATGTGCAACCATTAAATAACCTCGGGGGATAATATCCCTCGGGGCAAGAGGTGATTGGGATGGCCTGGCTTTGGCAGAGGGATATCGACGATGAGAAGAGGACACCCGGCTTCCTGTATTCGATCAAGAGCGTATTCTCCAAGAAGTACGTGGATATAGAGAAGGCAGAGAAGGAGCTGCGGCTTTTCGGAATCGTGCCGGGCCAGACGGTTCTGGATTTCGGCTCAGGACCGGGCCATTACGCTCTTGCTGCGGCGAGGGTGGTTGGTGATGCCGGCACGGTCCACGCGCTGGACATCCACCCGAAGGCCATCGAGATGGTGGACAGGAAGGCGGCGGAGCTGAAACTCTCGAACGTGGAATCCATATACTCCGACCTGCATACAGGGCTTGATGACGGGAGCGTCGATGCGGTGCTGCTGTTCAATGTCCTGAGGGGCAGAAGCGACGTGAGGCTTATGCTCGAGGAGCTGCACAGGATACTCAAGCACGATGGGTCGGTGCATGTTCGGGATTCGGGCTTCAAGCCGGGAAGGCTCGAGGAGCTCATGGTGAAGGACGGCTTGTTCAGGCTGAAAGGCATACTCGGGGGCGTTCTCAAGTACACGAAGGTGGAGGGCGAGTTCCATGAGATCTGAGGAGGAAGGCGGCCTTGTCATCGCCAAGATCGAGGACGGCGAGGATTTCTTCGAATCCCTTCGTGAGGTCGCTTCGAAGCACGGGATAGGATCGGGAGTGATCATCAACGGCATCGGTATGATGCGGGATTGCGTCATAGGCTATTTCCCAGGCGCCGGCGCATACGAGGAGTCCTCCTTCAAGGGGCCCATGGAGATGACATCGATGCAGGGAAACATCGCTGCCAAGGACGGCGATACAGTCTTCCATGTGCATGTCAACCTGGCCGGAATGGACAAGCAGGTCCATGGTGGCCATTTAATAAAAGCGACCGTCAATATTGTGAATGAGGTAGCTATTTTGAAGACTGGGATAAAGCTATCCAGGCGGGAATCGGTGAAGACCGGCCTGCCAGAGCTCAATGTTGGATAGGAGGTATCGATCGGAATGGAGAACAGCATAATAACCGGGGGCAGGAACCTTTCGGTGGAGAAATGGGCCAGGAAGTGGAAGATAGAAAGGGAGTTTGCGGACTCGGTCACGATGGCTGTAAGGGAGCCCGAGGAGACGCCCTACCTGCTCGAGAAGATCCTTGAGGATTTCACGAAAGTAACGAAGAAGAGCAAGAAGGAAGTCAGAAACGCCCTTCTGAGGGTTCAGCTGCACTGCAGCATAAACAGCGACACCGACCCGATAAAGGTGAGCAAGCAGCTCTTCGTCTCCCAGATACTCGAGAAGCTGCTTTTCGGTTCGAACATCCTCTTCGGAGAGGATTTCGAGCCTGATGAGAAGCCCGCAAAGAAAGGCAAGTCCTGATTCCCCGCCAGACCGTATTTCTAAGCGAATCCGCGATATTTCCCTGGGGAATCAAATAAATATCCTGGGGACATATAATTTAATTGTGAAAAGATGGATATGGCTTCCGTTCTGCTGATGGCATTCCTCGCCGGCGCCTCGACCGTGCTCGGCGGGCTGGTCTGCCTCATAATGAAGATAGATAAGAGGGTCCTGAAGTTCTTGCTTACAGCGTCCACGGGAGCCGTGCTCGCCGTAACCCTGCTCGGGATGCTTCCCGCGGCGATAGAGCTTGGCGGCG